>JANQFM010000603.1 GCA_028277865.1 Acidobacteriota bacterium | reverse complement strand
GGTCGTCCTGGTCCTCGACAACCTCAACACTCATTCGACCGCCTCGCTGTATGAGGCTTTCGAGCCTGCCGAAGCAAGGCGCCTGGCAGAGCGCCTGCGAATCCACTACACACCCAAGCACGGCAGCTGGCTCAACATCGCGGAAATCGAGCTCAGCGCCCTCAGCACGCAAAGCCTGGACCGACGAATCCCCGACATGGAAACCATGCGCAGCGAGATGGCCGCCTGGGAACAAGACCGGAACAGTCGGCCCATCTCAATCGATTGGCAGTTCACCACCGCAGATGCCAGATTCAAACTGAAGAGACTCTATCCGAAACTCTAAAGGTTACACGGCACTAGTCCCGAGGAACGAGTCTCTCAACGCTTTCGTTCCAAGCCACCTTGATCGTAGCCGGTATCTGTGGATTACTGAACAAGGCCAAAACTTCGTTCGTGAAGAGTGCGCGACATTCACCGCCAAGGGTGCCTAGATTGTTGACTAGCCACCCCTCAATCCCCAAGAAGGAGATCTCATGTCCCAACGGAAAGTAACGGCGCGCTGCTTGTCTCGCATTATCGTCTGGCCTTTCAGACGAGTAGACGAAAATGTAGTCCTTTATTCCTGCCTCTACGATCTTGGTTTGGAAAGTCGATACAATTCGCGCCGCACCGATTGGTCTCTCCGTGACTTCAATCGCTAGCAGTACTTTCGTGTCCTCCATCACAGTGATATCGCCCCCCACTCTGGCAGCCTTGTCCGAGACGTTGATGCCCTGAAACTCGATCTTCCAGGAGAGTTTGAAGCATGCCTTGATTGCCCGCAGCATCGCGACGACGAGTAATACAGGAATCAGGCCACCGCTTGGAACTTGCAGCAGGCGTCGGATCAAGGTGTCGAATTGTTCCAGGCTAAGGCGCCTAATCCTCGCCAGCGGGATTTCTGCGGACTCTCTAATCTCCAAGAGGCGATACAGTAGGTGAACCACAAGCACACGGAGTCTCGCCTCTTCAGTATCCTCAAGCGCTTTCATATAATGCATCATCGCCTCATAACCATCTTTGTCCCTCAAACCAGACACCGTCTCATGGGTCAACTCGACGCTGCGCCTGAATACAGCGAGATATGGCCCCTTGGTGCAAGGAATCCGCTTCGACTGCAAGAACGGATTGACCACGTCCTCATCAAGCGAACGTCCGTTGAAACCATCGTCGAATTTCTTTACGTATGGATGGCGGATGTTGATCGAGCGGTCGAGAAGGCGCACGAGACCGCATCCGACCAAGACTTCGCGGTAGGAAAGCGTGTTTGATGCAAATAGCTTATCGGCAGCTTGGTCAATAGACGGCTCTACCGCTGGGGTCCGTTTCTTATGAAAGGCGGATTCTGCCTCAGCGAAGAGACCCTCTAGCACTTGTCGTGCTCGTTCATAGTCGAGAGACGCCATATCCAACCTTCATCCCAGGGCATCTAGGCGAAGTTGCTGTAGCTGAGCGGCGACGCCTTTCTGCTGGGCGTTGCCTCAGCAATCCCAAACGCAATGCCACCGCAGTGTCCCATAATAAGGGGGTGTAGGACTCAAATCAACGTGGCCGTGGGCGACCTTCGCCGGGGGAAGGAATGAGTCCAGGTGGGGTGCCTGGGCGGCAGAGGCCGGTGCCAGCAGCGATTTACTGCAGCAGCAAGCCAGGCAATGCAGCTCGGGCATGCCCTGCGGCTCTTCGGCGATCAGCAGGGAGAACCCAGTGTCGTCGTGGCAAGGGCACGGGGCCATCCAGCCCCGTCCATCGGGAATGACAGATGGAAGCGAGGCAAGGACCCTTCGGGTGGCAGGATCGGGGCGCGAGCGGAGTTGGCGTGAATTGTGGAGGCGCTGCCTGAGTGGCCGGTATTGAGCGCCTGCAGGAAATCGAAGGCCTCATCCGGAGAAGACCCGGTCGGTGCGCTTCAGGAAGCCCTGGGGGGGAAACCCGCAAGGAGAGCGGGAACGGCACATTCGACATGCTCGGGTTCACCCACTTCTGGGGCAAGGGCCGGAAGGGGAACTGGGTGGTGATGCGCAAGACGGTCGGCAAGCGCCTGCGCCGGAGCTTCAAGGCGGTTTCGCAGCAGCACAAGACCTTGTGCAAGAAGCTCCAGGGGCACTACGGCTACTACGGCATCCGGCTCAACTATCGGGCCATTTGCGGCTTCGCGTCCTTGCGTAAGATCTGCGCCGGCTCTCGAAGCGGCGGCATCAACGGAGGTCACGGGTGGCGTGTTGGGCGGACTCTTCAATGGCTGCGCTCAGCCACTGCCTTGCCCCTTCCAGTTCATCGGCATGGCTGAAGAACGGCCAGCGGCGGGCCTTTCCGAACACCACCGACACCCGGCTGAATGGCAGGGGATTGCGCGAGGCGTCCCATTTGCGGTGTTGGGCAAATGCAGGGGAGCAGTCGGCGCCGACGGGGACCAGGGGGGCATCCGCCGCTGAGGCCAGCATGAGTGCGCCCCGCTTGGCAATGCGTGCCGGACCCCATCCATCGGCGGTGATCAGGGCCGAACCGCCTTGCTCAATGGTGCAGGCCAATTCGGCCAGCGCCTGCAGAGGATGGCGACGGCTGTCTCCGCGCACCACCCGAAACCCCAGCCAACGGCACAGCAAGGCCAGGAAGTCGCCGCGAGGGTCGGTGGACACCAAAAGGGCTATGGGTGTCCGGGGGCGGCGACGCAGGATGGAGACCAGCAGAGAAGGGGCGCAGCCATGCCAGACAGCCAGAACCGAGGACTTGGGAATCTGAGTCGGCCTGCAACTCCCGTCGCTGCGAAGACGCGCTGTCCAGACCGTCAGGCGGGCGTAAAGGTAGATCAGTGCAGCACTGAGAATGGATCCCGCCCGGTGCAGCCAGGGCGCATGACGGCGCACGGCCGAAAAAGCGGCGTCCAGCAGGCGCGTCCAGCCCGAACGCCCGCTGCGGTCTTTGCGGCGCCTGCCGGGCGAGGGACGATCCACCAAGGCTGAGATTTGGTGCAGGCGGCGCAGCACTTCGCCCTTTCCGCCCTCGAGCGGAATTTGGCTATAATCGCTCTTCGTATGGCTGGACTTCATCAGCTCCGCTCCCGTCGGATCGGACTGGCCTTGAGCGGCGGCGCAGTGCGGGGGCTGGCGCACATCGGCGTCATCAAAGCTCTTGACGAGATGGGAATCCGCCCTCATTTCATCGCAGGCACCAGCGCCGGAAGCCTGGTCGGCGCCGGCTTGGCCGCCGGGCTCGATTGGCGCGACCTGATCGAAATGGCCCGCTCCATCTTCTGGCCCAGCCTGCTGCACGGAGGGAGCCTGGAGCGGTTTTGCCTGCGCCACCTGCCCGAGACATTTTGCCGCCTGCAGCTTCCTTTCGCCGCCGTAGCCACTTTGTTGCCGACCAAAGAAGCTTACACCATGAATGAAGGGCGCTTGGCCTGTGCCATCAGCGCCAGCTGCGCCATTCGCTTTTTGCGTAAGCCGGTCATGCGGGAGGGAAAGCGCCTCAAAGACGGCGGGATGGCCTGCGTACTGCCCACTGAGGCATGCCGGGAGATGGGTGCCGAGGTGGTGATCGCCTCGGACGTTTGGGAGTTCAGCTCCATGATGCGCTCGGCAGGATACCATCCCCACTGCCCCCGAAAGGGCCGCTTTTATCCATCCCACTTCCGCCAATCTGTGGCCGAGGCGGACCTGCTTATCCAGCCGGACATTCCGCTGTCGGGCTACTTGCCAACCTCCGGCGCCGTGCGGCGCATGATGGAAGCCGGCGAGAAGGCGGTCTTGGACCGGTTGCCCTCCCAGCAAGACGGCCAGCGATGCAGCAATTGAAGCCCTGCCCGCCCTTCCTGGCCTTTGAACTGACAACTGACAACTGACAACAGACAGCTACGCACCCTGGCATCCGATGGACTCCGAGCATAGAATGGAAGCCATGAAATGGAAGAAAGCCCTCACAGTGTGTTGGATAGCGTTCCTTTTGGTGTGCGTCTCGACGTCTGCCTCCAATGACAAGCAGGACTCTGCGACGCCCTCCTTTCGCGACATCCTGAGCCTCAAGTCTCCAGGGAGGACGCTCATCTCCCCGGATGGGCGTTGGGTGCTTTACACGGTCAGCGAGGCGGTCTGGGACAAGAACGAGTACCGCACCCAACTATGGCGCGCCGACATTGAAAGCGGCCGGACACTGCAGCTGACCCATCACGAAAAGTCCAGTTCGGGCGCCGACTGGTCCCCGGACAGCCAGTGGATCTCATTCGCTTCATCGCGTGACGGCAAAAGGCAGCTCTACGTCATGTCGGTGCGGGGAGGGGAGGCGCGCAAGGTGACCGATTCCAAGACCGGAGTGGGAGGCTACCGGTGGTCTCCGGACGCCAAGTCGATCGCCTACACCGCCAGCGACGAAAAACCCAAGCAGGACGAGGCCATCGAAAAGAAGTACGGCAAATTCGAGGTCATCGAAGAGGAATTCGATGTACGACACCTGTGGCTGGTGGACGTGGAAAGCGGACAGGCACGCAAGCTGATGGAAGATGCCGACAAGCATGTCACCAGCTTCCGATGGTCGCCGGACGGCAGCCAGATCGCCTTCAGCGCCTATCCCAATTCCCTCACCAAATCGTTTTCCAAGGCTGACCTGTTTGTGTTGGATGTGCAAGGCGGCCAGGTCCGCAAACTGGTGGAGCGGGAGGGCGCCGACACCTACCCCGTCTGGTCGCCCGACGGCAAGAGCATTGCCTTCAATTCCAGCGGCACTGAAACCTACTTCGTCAACACCGAGATCTGCACAGTGCCTTCGCAGGGAGGCAAGTGGACTTGCGTCACCGAGGCCTTCGATGAAGATGCCTCCTTGTCGGAGTGGAAGGAGGACGGGATCTACTTCGGCGCTTTTCAGGGCATGTCCTACCATCTTTTTCGCATGAACGCCGACGGCAGCGCAATCACTCCCTTGACCGAAGGCGAAGAATTCCGCGGACGGGGATTCTCCCTTTCTGCGGACGGTTCGCGGATGGCCTTTTCCTTCGTGAGCGCCGATCACTACCCCGAGGTCTACTGGAGCGAAAGCAAGCATTTCGAGCCCCGCAAACTGACCGGCTATTCCGACCAAATCAAGGATTGGACGCTGAGCAGCAAGGAGCGCATCGACTGGAAGAGCAGCGACGGCGCCCAGATCAGCGGAGTCCTCATCAAGCCGGCCAACTTCGACCCTGCCAAGAAATATCCCCTCTTCGTCATCATCCACGGAGGTCCCACGGGAATTTCCACCCCTCAGAGAATCGACGGCTACAACCGCTACTATCCCATCGAGCAGTGGGCCGCCAAGGGGGCATTGATCCTGGAGCCCAACTACCGGGGCAGTGCGGGGTTCGGGGCCGATTTCCGCAAGCTCAACTACCGCAACCTGGGTGTTGGCGACTATTGGGACGTCATCTCAGGCGTCGATCACCTGATTGAACAGGGCTATGTCGACGAAAGCAAAGTGGCTTCGATGGGATGGAGCCAGGGCGGCTACATCACCGCCTTCATCACAACCTTCAGCGACCGCTTCGCCGCCACCAGCGTGGGTGCGGGCATCTCGGACTGGGTAACCTACTACTACGCCACCGACATCACTCCTTTCACCCGCCACTACCTGGGTGCCACCCCCTGGGACGACATGGAGATCTACCGCAAGACGAGTCCCATGACCTACATCGACCGTGCCGGCACACCGACTCTGATCCAGCACGGCGAGTTCGACCGCCGCGTGCCCACGCCCAACGCCTACAAGCTCTATCGGGGCTTGAAGGACAAGGGCGTCCCGGTGCGCCTGGTCATCTACAAGGGCTTTGGCCACGGCATCAACAAGCCCAAGGAAGCCCTGGCCGTCCTCACCCACAACCACCAGTGGTTTTCAAAGTACATCTGGGGCGAAGATGTGGAACTGGAAGTGGAAGTGGACGAAGATGAAAAGGACGACACTGGTTCCTGAAGACGGGAGTTTCGCGCCCAGATGCCAAGGCGCAATGATCCTCGGAAAGTCTTCCTTGCGGTCTTTTTTGCGCCTTGGCGTCTTGGCGTGAACCTCCCATCTGGAGGCCGCCATGCAACAAGCTTCACGCCGCAGATTCCTGCAAACCTTGGGTGCCTCCGCCGCACTTCCCAGGCTGGCGTCCCGCCTGCAAGCCTCTCCGTCGGACGAGGACTATTGGCAGATGGTGCGCCGCCAGTTTGCCTTCAGCGAAGACAAGGTGCCCATGAACGCCGCCAACCTGTGCCCTTCGCCGCGAGCCGTCTGGGAGGCGGTGAGCCGTTACACCCGCGACATCGACAGCGACTGCTCCTTTCAAAACCGGGCCAAGTTCCGCACTTTGCTGGAAGAGGCCCGCTCCAAGGTGGCCGGGCTGCTCAAGGCCTCGCCCGATGAGGTGGCCCTGGTGCGCAACACCAGCGAAGCCAACTCCACCATTCACAACGGGCTGCAACTCAAGCCTGGGGACGAGGTACTGGTGTGGGACCAGAACCATCCCACCAACAATGTGGCCTGGGAGGTGAGGGCCGAGCGTTTCGGGCTCTCCGTGCAGCGGGTTGCCACACCCTCTCGGCCTTCAGGCAAGGACGAACTGATCTCGGTCTTCGAGAAGGCATTCCGCCCCCGTACCCGAGTGCTGGCCGTCACCCACGTCTCCAATGTGACCGGACAGCGCTTGCCCATGGCCGAACTGTGCCAAGCAGCTCACCGGCGGGGGATTTACGTCCACGTGGACGGTGCCCAGACTTGGGGAGCGCTCGATCTCGACCTGCATCAAATGGGCTGCGATTCGTTCGCCGCCAGTGCCCATAAATGGTTCATGGGCCCCAAAGAAGCAGGGCTGCTGTTCGTCCGCCGGGAGAACATTGCACGCATTTGGCCGGGAGTGATCTCGGTCGGATGGGGAAACGATGCCCAAGCCGATCCCAAGGGTGCCCGCAAGTTCGAATCGCTGGGCCAGCGCGATGACGCCGCCTTGGCCGCACTGGGCGTCGCTGCCGACCTGCACCGGATGATCGGGCCGGACCGCATCCAATCCCGCATCGAGCAGCTGGCCCAGGCCTTGCGCGACGGACTGAGCGATTCGGGTATTGAGTGGGTGACCCCCGAGGAGCCTTCGCTGCGTGCAGGGGTGCAGATCATGAAGGTCGATGCGGAAAAGCGGCGCCCGCTCTTCAACCGGCTCTACCAGAATCATGGAATCGCCGCGGCGCCTACCGGCGGCCTGAGGCTGTGTCCCCACATCTACAACACGCTGGAACACATCCAGCGTGCGGTGGCGGGGATAAAAAGCCGAATGGCTTAACCCGGGTTAAGGGGAGTTGCGCTGGTAGCAATCGGGGCCACGTACCCGGCCTGTCCCGGCCGGCTGTTGTTGTCCATTGCATGTGGAACAGGGAACAAGGAACACGGAACAGGGAAGAACGGGAAGATCTTCGGCCTTCCGGCCCTCTTCCTTGTTCCGTGTCCCCTGTTCCGTGTTCCATCCAATAGGTAGTTAGCCTGGGCTGGGGGAATTTGGGAGTGAAATTAGACCACTGCCAGGAAGCATCGCCCGGCACGGCCCCTTTGTGGCTCGATTTTGAATCGTTTGGCCCTCTACGGATAGCGGGAATATACTGTGTTAATAGGCGTTGGAGAAGAAAGGCAAGAGGGATCAAGTTGTCTGGTGGACATGAACAGCCTTTCGACAGGGCAATCGTTTCTCTTGAGAGCCGCGAGAATGCTCCGAATGAGGGAGCTGAATACATCCGTTTCGAAAAACTGCTTGGAGAGGAAGTGCGCCGGCTCTGTCCCCACTGGCTGTGGAACCACCGCGAGGACATCGTCCAAGAGGGCGTAATCACCCTGCTCAAAGTCAAACGCAAACGCGAGGCAAATTGGAGGCCGAACCGATCTTATCTTAGGGATGTCGCCTACACGAGGATCGTGGATGCAATGCGAAAGCACCGCCCCCAGGAGGTGGCCATGGCGCCAGCCGACTTCGACCCGCCCAGCGCCGGTCCGGACCCTCACAGAGAACACCTGCGGCGCGAGATCATCGAGGCTGTCCGGGAATGCCTCAGTCAATTGGTGAAGCCCAGGCGGTTGGCTGTGACGCTCTTCCTGTTGGGAGACGGCGTTCCGAGAATCGCCGAGCGCATGAACTGGACGCGCAGGAAGGCGAGCAACCTGGTCTATCGCGGGCTGGCCAACATGCGAGATTGCCTGACCCGAAAGGGATTGAAGCCATGAAACTCGAAAATGACGAGGTGTCCCGCCTCAGCCAAGCCTTTCGCTCCAGGCTTCCGTCCGATGCACCCCGTTCGGACTGCCCTCCTCCCGAGCACATCTTGAAGGGAGTGCGCCAAGAGCTGTCTCGCCAGGATCTCAGCGGCCTCGTCCTTCATGTTGCGCAATGTCCCTTGTGCACTCAGTCCTGGAAACTTGCTGAGGAACTGACGCCTGACGCCAGCATTTCCATGGCGTCGGCCCCCGTCCTTTCACGCCCTGGCCTGCGGCGGCACTTCGTGGGAGCAATTGCTGCTGCAATACTCCTCACGGCGTTGAGCGTCGGCTTGTATCGCACAGGGGTCTTTTTTCCGGTCCAGGCGCCTGGTCAGGTCGGCACCTCCAGGTCAGTCGAAAAGTTGAAGCTTGAACTGCTGATCGCTGCCGATCCTCTGCCGCGAGACAACTTCCTGCTGACTTGGACGGAGTTTTCGGACGCCTCCTACGACGTCGAGGTCTACCGCAGCAACGACGTGACGGCCATTTCCCAGGCCAGAGGACTCAATGTCGCCGAATACCGCGTTCCTCAGGAAAGCCTGGCCGGATTGCCGACGGGCACAAACCTTCAAGTTTTTGTCGAAGTTCACGTCCCCGGCATTGGAGCCGTGACGAGCGGCACTTTTACTGTTCGGGTTCGATAGCGCGCAGTCACCCCCAAGGTTCATCGTGTATGCTTCCCGCTCTTCGTGACCTCTGTGACTCTGTGGCTTCCCGTTTCAGGCTTGAGGCCTGCACGATTCCGGCGGCGGTCAAAAGATTTTTATTTGAGCGTGAGACAATTGACCGCTGCCGACCGTTTAAAACCTCCTGAACACCGGGGAAACCCCAGGTGGAATGCCTCCACCTAAAGGGAGGATCATGTCTGGGCCAGCCCGGCCGGGCTAAGCTCTCTTGTGTGAGCGTGGCGAATCTTTAACTGAACTAACCTAATGGAGGATTCAAATGAGTTTCAATCCTTTAGATCCCTCTGCGCCTGCAGAAGACTCTATGGAAGCGACTGAGCTGGATGTGGAGCAAATAGCGGCAATCGACGCTTCCGACATCGTTCCCGCAATCCGGGAAGAAGACGCGGAGCCCGTCGACGAAGCGCGGGGAGTGCCTGCTGCGGTCACGCCCTTGCGCAGAATCAGCGGACGTTACCGCAGTTGCCCTCGTTTTTGGGAGCTGGAGTTGCGCGTCGACGTGGACGGCTTCCGCCCCATGCGCCGGGTCAGCGGCGACTATTACCGACTCAGCGGTGCCACAAAGACCTATTTCGGGTCATTCGTAGTCAACAAACCGCGAATCCGCATCATTTCAGGTTCCGTCGTCATCGAAGGTGTCGCCACAATGACTTGGTCGAGCACCTTCAACCGCCTGCGGGTCACAATACCCCGGCACAATGCCCTTCAGCCTCCTGCAACAGCAACCGCCCTTTGGATGAATGCCCAGCGCCGCCGGGGTGCTTCTTACTCCTGCCTTTGGGAGTCTTCCTTCTTCCGCACCGTGGAGCTGGAGCAGGATCAGGAGGAGGGTGTCACGCCTTTCAGTTCCTACAATACGGGAACGCTTCCTTCGGGCGGGCCGGCCCGCACGCTCACGGTGGGCCGCGCATACGCCGAAACCGGTGTGGAATTGAGGGAAACGGGCCGCACCAACACGGTGGAAGCCAACGGCACATGGAGCAACGCCGAACTCCATCTGGCTATGGAGAACCACTTCAGCCGCTGGAGGGACCAGCCGCAGTGGAAGGTCTGGCTCTTTCACGCCAAGCAGCATGACATAGGTCCGGGTTTGCTGGGCATCATGTTCGACCAGAAAGGGCTCCAACGTCAAGGCTGTGCGGTCTTCTACAACCGCATCGGCGGCAATGCGCCGACCCGACTGCGTGACCAGCTGTACACCTGCGTTCACGAACTGGGACATTGCTTCAACCTGTTCCACTCGTTTCACAAGACGTTCATGACGCCACCCCTGCCCAACCGTCCCTTGGCGCTCTCCTGGATGAACTATCCCTGGCGTTACCCCAATGGTGGCGCAGGCGGCTTTTGGTCGCGCTTTCCCTTCCAATTCGACAGCCTGGAAGTGATTCACTTGCGCCACGCCTTCCGCAACAACATCATCATGGGCGGCAACCCCTTTGGCCGGGGGGCGGCACGGGAGGGGTTCGAAGAATTTGACGATCCAATTGGGGATCGCTCCGGGCTCAGGCTGGAGCTTTCTGCACAGCCGGTCCAATCACTCGGCGCCCCAGTCCATGTCAACCTGGCTCTAGCGGCGCTGGACAACCGACGCCATGAAGTCAGCAGTCACCTGGATCCCAAGTTCGGCTACGTGCAGCTTGTCATCCAGACGCCGGATGGGCGCGTGCTTCCCTTCGAGCACCCCATCGAGCATTGTGTCAAACATACGCCGTTCGAGCTGACCCCGGAAGCACCCAAGGCAATACCCGCCTGTGCCTACATCGGTTATGACCGGGAGGCCGGACAAGTATTTCAGCAGCCCGGAGCCTATCAGCTCAGGGCTGCCTATGCCGCCGAAGACGGATCCATTGTTCTTTCCAATATTGCTCCGGTCCACATTCGTCGGCCTGTCAACGCTGAGGAGGCCGAACTCGCGGATCTGATGCTGAGCGACGATGTTGGGATGCTGATGGCCCTGGACGGGTCCGACAGCCCGCAGTTCGCCAGGGCCAACGAGGCACTGGACACTGTCATTTCCAAACACTCCAAGCACCCGGTCGCCTCCTTCGCCTGCCTGGTCAAAGGGCGCAACATCGGGCGTCCTTTCAAGACTGTGAGCGGCGACAACCAGGTGACAATCCGCCAGGCCCAGCACGGCGAGGCGCAGGACTTGCTGCGCCGGGCTGTCGACGAGCCCGGGCTGGGTGACCTGATGCGTATGGAAGCGCTGCGTGACCTCGGCCGTTCCCAGGCCGGATCCGGGAATACTCAAGGCGCTTCCCAGACCAAGAGAAAACTCACCGACCTGGGGAAGAAAAAGGAGTTGCCGCAAGCATTTGTGAAAGCCTTGAAATCCGAGATTCGTTCGTAGGCGGACCGCCCTGCTCCCTCGTGAGCAGGGCGTTGAATCAGGGGGCGGCCTTTTTTGGCCGTCTCCTGCTGCCTGAGTTGGGCATCCTGTCTGATACACTGCAATGAACAGGGGCGTCTGGCGGACTGGCCGGCAACCCCGTTCAGCCTCCGGCAATCGCCTTTTGAGTGAAGTGATGAGGAGCCGAAATGCCGCCGCTGCGGATCGACTTGCGCGAAGGATTCAGTAACGATTCGGTCTCTGTAGAGGCGAACGGCAAACAGGTCTTTCACAAGGACTCCGTGACCACCAATTACTCAGTCGGCCTGGCCGAGTGTATTCCGGTAGAAATGCCGGCCGGCCGACTGACGATCCGGGTGGTGATTGCCTCCCGCAACTTGCAGAGCAGCATTGACACGGAAATCGATTGCCCGCTCTATGTGGCTATCGCCGTTTCCGAGGACGGATCGATCGGGTTTGAGGCCTCCTCGCAAGAGCCAACCTACCTTTAGCCCGGATCAGTCCCCGTCCGGCTTCGCCCTCTCAAGCTGTGCCGGATGGCCGAGAGGCGGTTGGCTCGGTCGAATCTTTTTTTCTATTTCAAGAGCATTTCGCGGCTTGCGAGGCAATCAGGTCGTCGAGGACCAGTGGCCCCGAAATGAGATTGGAGGAAACCGATGACAACGAAAGCGAATCACCCAAAGAAAGGCGGCAGCGGCGGCGATGTCCGCTGGCTTGTCATGATCTACCTGGCAGGGGACAATAACTTGAGCGAGGAGATGGTGTGGGCTCTGGAATGCATGATGGAGCAATCTCGCCAAGCCTTGAACGCTGGCCGGCAGCTCCCCTACGAGCTGTTCGCTCAGTTCGATCCTCTGGGTGACTTCATCCCGCCCCAATTTTTCGACTTCTCCAAGATGGCCAGTGCCGGGCCCGGTCTCAATCCTTCCTCTGGTCCCGAGCCGTACGTCGAGCGCTGGCCCCGTCATCTGATGGATTTCAGCGAGCAAGTCGGGGATGTCGAAGAAGAAGAGGCCAGATTAAGAAAGAAGAAAGCAAAAGAGGACCAACCAGACGACGAAAACGGAGTCGAGGCGGATATCAGAATCTTTGTGGAGAAGTGCATCGAACGGGCTCAAGGCCGATTAAAGGGCAAGGAAGTCCGCACCATGCTGATCTTGTCGGGTCATGGAGATGGGATCACCGGCGGTTTCCTTCCCTCATGGCAGACCGACGTCTCATTGCAGCCCTCCCGCCTTAAGATGCTGACGGGCAACATCGCTGAGGCTCTTCCGAATCAGAAGATCGACATCCTCGGGCTGGACAGCTGCCTGATGGCCATGATCGAAGTGTGCTATGAGGTCCGCAAAGTCGGCATCCTGATCGGCTCGCAAGGCTATGAACCGATGACCGGCTGGCCCTATCACAAGATCTTGGATGTACTGCGGCTCGAATCTGATATCGACCCCGAATCTTTCGCCAAGCAGATCGTGAGACGATATATCGGATATTACACCAACTATTTGCTGGCAGGCATCTCGGTCGATCTGGCGGCCTGCGAGTTGAGCGAAACTCATCTTGAGGATGTGAGGAGCCAGGTCGGGATTCTGGCCGCGGAGTTGACCAAGCGTATCAAGAATGAGGACCGCCTCGTCCTTGAGGCTCTTCTTCTGGCGCATTGGAAAGCTCAATCGTTCAAACAGGAACAATACGTAGACCTGTACGACTTCTGTGGATGCTTAAGCGAATATCTCAAACGATTGGGTGTTGAGTCCGAAGCTGTCGATTCCGGC
>JANQFM010000524.1 GCA_028277865.1 Acidobacteriota bacterium | reverse complement strand
AGGTGATCGGCAACGACGCCACCATCACACTGGCAGGCCAATCGGGCAATTTCGACCTCAACGTGATGAAGCCCGTGATCGCCTACAATCTCCTCCAGTCGATTCAGCTCTTGGCGCGCGGGTCGGCGGTGCTGGCCGAAAAATGCGTGGACGGCATCGAAGCCGACGAAGAAAGAGCAACCGAACTGATCGAGCTGTCGATGTCGATGGTCACCTCGCTGGCACCCCGCATCGGCTATGACAAGGCCGCCGAGATTGCCAAAGAGTCCTACCAGACCGGTCGGACGGTACGCCAGATCGCCCAGGAACGCCAGGTCCTTCCCCAAGACGAACTGGACAAAGCCCTGGATCCCTGGTCGATGACAGAAGGAGGGGAGGCCGGAGACCGGTGACCGGAAACCGGCAGAACCGCCCAATGGAGAAAATCGCAGCAGCCGCATGTACAGCCGGCTGCGGCCTGAGTGGGCACACGCCGCGTGCCCCTGCATGATCTGCCCGCAGGCATCCCTGCCTTTGCCGGATCCCTCTGCCGGATTCCGGTCTTCAGCCTCTTTGCGGATCGCTTTGCCTGGAAATTGTATCCGCTTTGACGTAAGAAGTGAATTTTCATCACTGTTTTGGGAACCCGACCGAACGAACCGCGTGTAAGGACGCATGGGCTCATTCCAGGCTGCTTTGGCTCTTCTCTCCGAAGGGGCGGCGCTGTTCTGGGTGCAGGCTTTGGAGCACCTCTGGCAGGCCACCCTTTTTGCGGGTTTTGCATTCCTCGGAGTCCAGTTGCTGCGCAAAGCGCCGGCGCGGACCCGTTACGCCGTCTGGCTGATCGCTTTGCTCAAATTTCTTCTGCCGGCTGCCCTTTTGCTCTTCGTGATGCGTGTGGCAGGCATCGAACTCCCTGCCGCATTCGGATCGCTGCTCTGGTTTTTCGCCCTGACGCCTGCCCTGCCCCTGGGTGCCGGCGAGGCGTCCAGCCAGGCATTTCTGGCCTGGACGGCACTCTGGCTGCTGGTCAGCTTGGCCTTGCTGGGGCGCTGGACCCACCGAAAACTGCAGTTTTCTCGGGCTGTTCGCCGGGAAGAGCCCATCGAGCAGGGCCGGGAAGTCCGTCTGCTGGCCCAGGCCTGCGCTCAGCTGGGGATTGGATACAGGGTACCGCTGGTGCTTGCCCGCAGAATCGGGGAGCCGGGCGTGTGGGGTGTTCGGCGCCCTGTCATCGTGCTGCCCCGCAAAATCGCCAAGCATCTGAGCGATGATGAGCTTCAAGCGGTCATCTTGCACGAGTTGGCCCATGTGGTGCGGCGCGACAATCTGCTCGGCAACCTGACCATGGCCATCTGCTGCCTGCTCTGGTTCCATCCCTTGGTTTGGTGGATTGACCATCGGCTGCTGGCGGAACGGGAGCGGGCCTGCGACGATCTGGTCCTCAAAGTCCTGGGCGGATCCCAGGCTTATGCCGCCGGCCTGCTCAAGGTGATCAAGTTCCGACTGGGATGGAACGTCAGCGGAGTGGCCGGCGCTGCCGGATCCCACCTGGGGCGCCGCATCCAGCGCATCCTGGCCGGCCGGCCCAATCTTTCGCTCAAGGCCTGGCATCGAGCGGTCGTGGGCAGCCTGGCCCTTGCCCTGCTGCTTCTCTCCATGACGGCCACCCAGAGCCTCAATCCCTGCTCGGAACAGGGTGCCTCCGTCGCTGCTAAAACCGCTCCGGTGCAGCCCCCTGAGCCGATTTCAGGTCCTGCCAAGAAATGTTCCGGCAAAGCCCCCCATCAGTCGCCCTCACCGGATCTTGCCGGAGAAGATTTGGTACTGTAAGGATATTTCCTGACGACCCCTAAAAGAAGAGGTTTTGCGCCAAGACGCATCGGGTGCAAAGTGAGCTGCTCTTTTTCTGGCTTGTCGGCCTTGGCATCTGGCGCGAAGCCCGGTCATTGTGCGTCATCGGGTAAGATTGCCGGACGATGGGGACCGAGTCGACAACTGAAGTGCCGGTCGCGGTCGTGGTCTTGGCGGCGGGGGCTTCGCGGCGGATGGGACGGCCCAAGCAGCTATTGCGGTTTGAGGGGACGACCCTGTTGCGCCACACTGTCCAGCGAGCGCTGCATTCGGTATGCCGCCCTGTTGTGGTGGTACTGGGTTGCCGAGCCGCCGAGATCGCGCCCCAGCTGGATGGGTTTGCGGTCAGCTTGGTGGTCAACCAGGATTGGCAAGAAGGGATGAGCACTTCGATCCGAGCCGGGTTGAATTGGCTGCAAAAAGCTTCTGCGCCACCTCCAGCCGTCATCTTCATGACCTGCGATCAGCCTGCCGTGAACGGGGATCTGCTCGACCGCCTGGCCGACCTGCACCGCTTCGGGGATGCACCAATCGTGGCCTGCAGGTACAAGGGCACTTTGGGCGTGCCGGCCCTCTTTGCAGCATCGCTCTACCCGCACCTGATGGCTTTGCGGGGCGACCAAGGCGCACGTTCGATCCTGCGTTCTGAAGTCCGCCCCCACGAAACGATTGACTTTCCCGCCGGGGCATTCGACATTGACAGGCCAGAGAACTTGGAGGCCTTGCGCTGCACCAAATGAACGAAAACGATCTCAGCCGGAAAAAATCGGGTATCAGGAAGGGAACCCCATCCCTGGCCTTGGGGCTGCTGCTGGCAGCCATGGGCTGGGGTCTGGACGGCATGGCGGGATTGGCTCCGGCATTTCCGGTCCACACCGTTTCCGCAGTCCTGCTGGCCTTGGGCCTGGGCTTGGTGCTTTTCGCCGTGCTGCAGATGCGCCTGAGCCGGATTGCGGCTGCTGCGGCTGCGGGCCTGTGGATCTTGCTGGTCCTATGCATCGGATGGGTGTGGCGTCCTCCAGTACGCCTGGATGTGACGATGGCGCCTCAGCCGTTCGCCAGCGGAGGCCAACATCACCTGACCTACGAAATCCGTCTCAGGCACTATGGATGGCGCCCGATTCAAATCCGGGAAGTTCGGGCTATGGATGGCCAAGGCAATCACTTGGACCGTTTCGGAGCTGATTTCCTGGGCCGCGGCCCTTTCGGCGAAACATCTTCTGATGCTCTGCTGCTGCCAGCCGGCGGAGAGCTGATCCTCTATCTTTGGCTGTCCCTGGACGAGGGCGGGGAGTTGCCGTCCCAGCTGGCACATGAAGTGCTCTGGGCCCCAATTGGTGAAGAGAAGGCGGGAGGGCAGCTGCAAGGTGCAGTGACCGAGGTCGATATCCAACCTCCCCCGGTCATCGGGCCGCCCCTGCGGGCAGGGCCATGGATGGCCCAAGCCGGGCCTTCCAACTGGTCGCAGCACCGCCGGGCACGGGCGCTGGAGTACCTGGCCCAGCGATTCGCCACAGACTGGGTGCGGGTGGACGATCAGGGGCGCAGTTGGACAGGCATCCGAGAAGACAACCGCAGCTATTATGCCTACGGCGCCGAAGTGCTGGCCGTGGCCTCCGGGACAGTGGTGGAGGTCACGGACGGGTTCCCCGAGAACCGTCCCCCCGAGCAAACCATACCGGTCTCCTTTTCGACCTTTGCCGGCAACTCGGTAGTGCTTCGCCTGGAAAGAGGATTGTGCGCCCTGTATGCACACTTGCAGCCCGGCAGCATCCGAGTCAGTCAAGGCCAAACAGTGGAGCGCGGAGAGGTGTTGGGCTTGGTGGGCAATTCCGGAAACACCTCAGAGCCTCACCTGCACCTGCAATTGACCAACGGCTGCTCAGCGCTGCGGTCCGAGGGCGTCCCCTACGTCTATGAGGAATACCTCAGTCACGGCTATTTCCCCTACGGCCAGCCTTTTCAGCTTCCAGCGCCCCGGTCGCGGCGGCGGCAGCTGCCCCTTCAATCTGAAATAGTGACATTTGCCGAGGGTGCAATCGAATAGGAGGGGACGTTTCGCGCAAAGCCGCAAAGAACGCGAAGGCCGGAAAAGAGGGTATGAAAGGGTCAACTTATCCGGCAAGTCTTTTTATTTCTTGACTTTGTATTCTTTACGGCTTTGCGCCTTTGCGCGATACACCCGCCTTCAACACCGCATGGGCGGCGGCCAGGCGGGCGATGGGGACGCGGAATGGGGAGCAAGAGACGTAGTCCAGGCCGAGGTCGTGGCAGAAGGCTACGCTTCGGGGGTCGCCTCCATGCTCGCCGCAGATTCCGACGTGCAGATCGGGGCGGGTGCGGCGACCGTCCTGGACGGCGATCTTCATGAGCCTGCCGACACCGTTGCTGTCGATGGTGTCGAAAGGATTGTCCTCAAGCACGTCTTCACGCAGATAGTCGAGCAAGAAGCCCGATTCGGCATCATCGCGCGAGATTCCGAAAGTGGTCTGAGTCAGGTCGTTGGTGCCGAAGGAGAAGAACTCAGCCGTTTCCGCCAACTCGCCTGCTGTCAAGGCAGCTCTGGGGATTTCGATCATGGTCCCGAAGTGAAAGGGGACCTTGATGTCCCGCTCCCTCATCACCGCCTTGGCCGTCTTTTCGAGCTCTGCCTGCTGGGCCTTCAATTCAGCGGCATGGCAGGTGAGTGGAATCATGACGTGGGGGTGGACGGCCACGCCCTCGCCTGCGCACTTGCAGGCCGCCTCGAAGATGGCCCGCACCTGCATCTTGGTCAGGTCGGGATAGAGGATGCCCAAGCGCACACCCCTCAAGCCCAGCATGGGATTGGACTCGCGCAGGAACTCGACCCTCTCCAGAAGCTCCGATTTCAGCCCGATCTCCTCCAGGGTCTTGTCCATCTCCTGAATGGACTTGTGGTGCTGCAATTGCAGCTTCAGGTCGGCGAGCTGCAGCACCAGCTCTTCATATGCGGGCAGGAACTCGTGCAAGGGCGGGTCGATGAGGCGGATGGTGATGGGGCAGCCGTCCATGGCCCGGAAGAGCCCTTCAAAGTCGCGGCGCTGCAGGGGCAGCAGCTTGTCCAAGGCCTCCCTTCTTTCGCGGGGATTGTCGGCCATGATCATGCTCCGCACGATGGGCAGCCGTTCGGGCTCGAAAAACATATGCTCGGTGCGGCACAGCCCGATACCTTCAGCGCCGTAGGCGCGGGCTCGTTCGGCGTCGCGGGGATAGTCCGCATTGGCCCAGACTCCCAGCTGGCGGATCTCGTCGGCCCACCTCAAGATCCGGATCAGGTGCCGGTCCTCGAATTCCGGGATCACAGTGGGCTGCTTTCCTGAGAAGACTTCGCCGGTACCGCCATCGATGCTGATCCACTCCCCCTCGGGAATGACCAGATCTTGATCAATCCGGATGCAGCGGTTTTCCATGGAGATTTCCATGTTGGCGACGCCCACCACGGCTGGCTTGCCGAATTGGCGGGCCACCAGGGCAGCATGGCTGGTCCGGCCTCCGCGGCTTGTCAGGATGCCCCGGGCAGCCAGCATTCCGTGGACATCATCCGGTCGTGTTTCAGAGCGGACCAGGATCACGTCCTTGCCCTCCTGCTTGCCCCACTGCTCGGCGGTGTCGGAATCCAGCGCGATGCGTCCCACACCGGCGCCGGGCGAAACGTTCAGGCCGGTGGCGATGACCTGGGCCTGGCGGCGCGCCGTCAGCTCGATTTGAGGGTGGAGGAAGAAATCCACCTGGGCAGGCTTGACCCGTGACACGGCCTCTTCTTTGCTGATCAGGCCTTCTTCGACCATGTCGACCGCGATGCGGACCTCGGCCTGGGCGGTGCGCTTGCCGTCACGCGTCTGCAGCAGATACAGCTTGCCGCCCTCGATAGTGAACTCGATGTCCTGCATGTTGCGATAGTGGCGCTCCAGCTTCTGGGCGGTTTCCAAGAGCTGCTGGTGGACATCCGGCATCAACGTCTTGAGCTCCTGCAAAGGGCGGGTCTGGCGGATGCCGGCCACCACGTCTTCGCCCTGGGCATTGACCAAAAAGTCGCCTTCGGCTTCGGGATGCCCGGTGGCGGCATTGCGGGACATGGCCACCCCGGTGGCGGAGTCCTCTCCGGTGTTGCCGAACACCATGGCCTGAACGTTCACGGCTGTCCCCATGTCGTGGGGGATGCGTGACGCGTTGCGGTAGTCGATGGCGCGCTTGCTGTTCCAGGACTTGAAGACCGCCTCGGTGGCCATGCGCAGCTGGTCGTAGGGGTCGGAGGGGAAATCCTGGTCGGTGTGGGCCCGGATGAATTGCTTGAAGCGTCCCACCAGCGCTCTCCAGTCCTCGGCCTCCAAGCCGGAATCGTCCGTAACTCCGGCCTGGCGCCTCTGGGCATCGATGAGGCGCTCGAAAAGGTCGTCCTCCAGACCCAGCACCACATTGCCGAACATCTGCACCAGCCGACGGTAGCAATCATAGATAAAGCGGGAATCGCGCCCCTGATCGATCAGGCGTTGCGCGACTTCGTCATTGAGGCCGATATTGAGAATGGTGTCCATCATCCCGGGCATGGAGATCTTGGCGCCCGAACGGCAGGAGACCATGAGAGGGTGCGAGGAATCCCCCAAACGGCTATCCGTCAATTGTTCCAGGGCCTTGACAGCCTCCAGTGCCTGCTGCCAGACATCCTTGGACATGCCTCCGTCCGACAGATAGTCCAGGCAAGCGTCGGTAGTGATGATGAAACCGGGCGGCACGGGTACGCCGAGGCGGGTCATTTCAGCCAGGTTGGCGCCTTTGCCTCCCAGCAAGCTTCGCACCGCCTCCCAACTCCCCCGGCATCGGCTTTCGACTTCCTCCACCTCACTGAAGAGGTAGACGTATTTCATTTTTTGTGGCATGGCTGCTTTCTTTCCAATTCGTCATTGGGGCGACGAATGCAGGAATCGTTCGTTTCATTGCTTGCTCCATCGAGACACACAAGATACCGGCTTTCAGCCCAATGTTCCATGTTGGCCGATAGATGGCGAGAATTCAAGAGTTGGAGCGGAGGCCAATGCTGTCGGTTGCAAGGAGCACGGAACAGGGAAAAAGGCTGGAAGGCCGATGAGTTTGAAGTGAGTCTTGGCGAGATTCCCGGCAAGGACTATTTGGGCTCCAGCGAGCTTTCCAGTTCCTTTAGGTCATCCAAGTTGAGCTTTCCGGTTTCGACCAAATGCGCCATCAAAGGGCGTGCCGACCCGCCGAACAGGTCCAGAAAGTCATCGATCAGCCTCCGATAAGCGGATCTTCGCGAAATGACAGGCACGTAGATGTGGGCATTACCGATCTTGCGGACTAGCTGGACGGCCTTTTTTTCCTCCAGGCGTCGGACAATCGTCTGGACAGTTGTATATGCAGGCCGCTTCCGCTCCGGCAACGACTCCAGCAACTCGCGCACCGAAGCCCGCTTCAGCTTCCAGAGGGCTTCCATGACCTCCAGTTCGAAGCGGGTCAGGCGAACGCCTTGGCTCATCACTTCCGAACCTCCTTCGCATCGACTCGCCAGCTGTTGCCGCCGTTCAGGCAATCCGGCTTCGAGCTACGATTAGACAGCTCACATCTACCACATTTGTCGGAGAACTGCAACTGAGTATTTCCGAACTATTCAATTTACATTGGTTTATAAGTCCACGCAGCGCTTTATCGCCGCGATCCTTTCCGCCGCGCAGACTCCCAGCAGAATTCTTCCGCCCTGCCTGACCATCCGGCGGGAAATCGTCTAGAATGACGCTGGGAACGGCGACCGGCGGCACGGGTGAGCCTGCTGGGGCCGAAACCGCAAATGAATGCCGACTGGTGGAGATTGCAAAGATGGCCAAGATACCTCAGATCCTGTTTGTGAGCGCCGGAAATTCGGCCCGAGGCCAGATGGCGGAAGGGTTTGCCCGATACTACGCCGGCGACCGGCTGAACGCTCAGAGCGCCGGAACCGATCCGGACGAAGTGGACCCCCATGCCTTGTGGGTGATGAATGAGGCAGCGGTCGACATCAAGCAGCAAAGCGCGGCTCCTCTCAGCGACAAGAAGTTGGAAGGATTCGACCGAGTCGTGGTCATCTACGATCCGAGCCGGGAGGGTGCCCCCGAACTGCCAGGCGCAACCCCCAGCCACTGGCCACTGACCGACCCAAGGGGATTGAGGGGCTCGCCCGCCCAGATTCGCGACGCCTTCCGTTTTAGCCGCAACGAGATCGAGCGCCGGGTGAAGAGCTTGCTGCAAGATGTGCTGGGGGCGCCCAAGGCTGCTTCGGCAGGTACTCGAACTTAAGGCTAGCGAGGCAGCGCCTCAGACCGGAGACGGCAGACACAGAGATCAGAGGGTCTTTCTGAGTCTTCTCTGTGCACTCTGTGCCTCGGTGGCAAATCTTGACTCAATCGTGAAGAATACTGCAACCCTTAAAGGAGCGATCGATGAACTTGAGGAGCGGAATCTTGATTTGCTTGATTGTCGTAGCCTTCGGCTCGGCGATGCTGGGCGGGCTGTTGAGTGCCTGGCTGGTGGCGCAGCCTGACCTAGCGGCCCATCAGACGCCGTCGCCGGGCGCCGCCGGGCAGGTTCTGACCGTCCGGGAGATCCGCCTGGTGGACGATCAGGGACGCATCTGGGCTCGGATGGGAAGCAGTTCAGAGGCTTCTCGGCACAGGGGTTTGATCCTGAACGATGAATCGGGACAGGAACGCCTGCGCTTGGCGCTTGCGGAGCAAGGGAATGGCGGGTTGGTTTTGTCGAATGCCCAGGGGCGATTTCGGGCCGCCCTGACGGTGTCTGACAGCGGGATTCCCGGAATGGCTCTGACCGACCAATCCGGGGCCATGCGCTTCTTGCTTTTGGTGGCTCAGGAAGGGAGTCCTGAAATGGACTTTTATGACAGCCAAGGACGTATCGGATTGGGGTTGGAGGTTTCTGACAAGGGGGAACCGGAATTGCAGATGAACCGTGCCCTGCCGGATTTTGGGGCGGCTCGCTTGAATGCTTCTTGGCTGGAATTTCAAACGGAAGGCATTGGCCGGGCACTTCAAATCGGAGTCGATGAGCAAAAGAGCGGCCGGCTTCAGCTTTTCGACAGCAAAGGCGAGCTGAGCACAGATCTTCCCTCCAAAAATCCGTCCGCTTCCCAGTGATAGGAGGGAAGGGAGCCGTTTGTTGAATTTTGATTCTGCTGAAAAACGTCCATTTCCGCTTCAAAGGCCCGTTGGACGGCACTCTGCGGCGTGTGGAGGCTCCGAGTCGACTCCTGCACCCCTGCCGGGGTGCGACCCGCTTTTGAACCGCAACCGGTGGTGTCGCTGCGCTCAACCACCGGCTATTGTCTTGCTGCGCCTCCGGCGCAAGAGGCGGCTACAAACTATTTTGCCCGAAACAGGGATTTTCAGCAGAATCAAAACTCAAGACGCAGCCTTCTGTGGTGGCCACCGGAGCCTGGTCGGATTGCTTGCAGCTAATTCGCGTGGCCGGTCGGATTGCTGCCTGCTGCGGCAGCCGGGGCGGAAGGCGCTTCTTGCTCCAGGGGAGGCAGCCCGGCGTATGTATGGGTCACCAGGCCGTCTTCGACTCTGAAGGAGCGGGGCAGCCGACGGTAAAAGGGCTTGATCAGCTCTTGTGGTGCTTCGCCGATTTCGAAGGCGGGTCCGTGCGCCCAGAAGAAAGTGGCTTTCTGCTCCGGTTCGGCCGGACTTGCCACACGGATGGTCGGCTGGCGCCCGTCATAAACGTACTGGTTGATTTGCTCCACCGCTTGGATGAATTCGTTGGAATCCAGTTCCGTCAGGATGACCAAGTGCATTCCCTCGCCGAGGCCGGGCATGACGTCTTCCAGGCAGGCCAGGCTGTTCGGATCTCCCTTGGGGCCGCCCAGGCAGAGCGTGTCGATGTGAACTCCCGGGCTGAGGCGGGTGGCCCAGTCGTCCAGGGGCAGGTCCGGAGCCAGCGAGGCGAATCCAACCCCTCCAACAGCCAGCAGCATGGCAGCCGCCACACGAAGGGATGGAAAGCCCGAAGCCCTTGAGCGTCCCCAGACAGCCAGCAAGAGAGGCGGGACGATCAAGAGCAGATCCTGCCAAAAGGCCTCTGCAGGAGTGCGCTGCACCAGGTTGCCGAAGCAGCCGCAGCTAGTGCCTTCCTCGAGCAGCCCTTGCGAATAAAGCCAGTAGTTGCGTCCGTTCAAGTAGATGAAGAAGCCCACCAGGGCCGAACTCAGCCACAGCATCCAGGGACGGTCGATGCCCAGCAGCAGCCCGACTCCGATGCCGATTTCCAGGGCCAGGGCCAGGTAGGCCACCACAGTGGCGGGAAGCAGGAAATCCAGACCCTGCAACTGGATCTCTTCGACGAATAGCGCAGGGTGAATGGCCTTGGTATAGGCAGCTGTCAGCAGGACCAATCCAAGAACGATGCTCCCCAGTTTGCCGACTGCCTGCCTCCAAAGGGGCACTGCCGGAAGATGAGCGGTCTCTTGCATGCTGGGTCCAGTATAAATCAAGTTGGCAAGGCATGAGAGAAAGGGGGAAGCCCGCACTTCTGCCTCGTTAACAGTAGCCGATTTCAGCGTCAAGCCGGATATTGCTAAGCATGAAACTCCCGTTGCCCCGGGCGATCTGGCGACCTTGGGAATCGAAGAGTTCGGCTTCTGCCAATAGCAGCCTGCGCGACTGATGCACCACTTGCCCCACGGCCTTCATTTCGCCTTCCGAAACAGGCCGGGTCAAGTAGACGTTGAAGCCGACCGTCAGGACAAAGAACTTTTGGACCAGGGAGTTGGCGGCAAAGAAGGCTGCATCATCCATTGCCTTGAAATAGACCGCGCCGTGCACAGCCGAGGCGGCATGAAAAAACTCCGGCCGGACGGCAATCCTCACTTCCGCCCGCCCCCCGCCGACACTCAGGGAAGGCCGGAAGAAATCATTCACCGGCGCCCGGCTGTACATTCGCTCCAGTTTTCGGTAGTGCTTGGTCATTGTCAGTTGTCAGTTGTCAGTTGTCAGTTGCCAGTCAAGAGAGTAAGCCATTCTGATGCCTACTGCCTACTGCCTACTGCCTACTGCCTACTGCCTACTGCCCACTGCCTCGCTTCATCTCCTCCAGCGGTGAAGAAGTTCTCCTTGCTGGTTGAGGATTCGGACGTCCGAGGGGACACCGGGGCAGTTTCCGCCGCCCAGCACGATTTCGTCCTGTTGATCGCCGTCCAAGTCAACCGCCGCTACGGTTGCGCCGCAGACCGGTTCCTCCTGGTGAGCGATGAAGCCGGACAGCTCGTCGCCCTGCAAGTCGAAAACACGGATGTGAACGCCGTGCCCTTCCACCGGTCCCGGCGCTGCAACCAGCCCAAATGCCTGCCGGTCCAGCCGGATGGGCGCCAGGTTCATGCCGTAGTCGTTGTTGAAGGCCGTCCATGAAGCGATCGGTTTTCCGCCCAGGTCGAAAAAGTGGACCCGGGCCGGGTTGACAGAGATGTAGGTCGGCCAGAGCACCAACTGGCGTTCCTGCTCCCCGGCTTCGGTCGGGGGCGGAAAAATCTGGGCGCGGATGCTGTTGTACAACCCGAGGTCGCCCAAATCCCAGCGCTGCTGCTGCCTCCCCTGGGGGTCTAACTCGAAAACAGTGGCGGAGCGCTGCGGACCCGGCCCCGGAGTCGCGATGACATGCCCTCGGGAGACTGAAACCCAAGCGCCGTAGCCGGCAAAGCCGGGCAGCCTCAGTTCGCCCAGCTGCTCTCCGGAGAGGCTAAAAATGCGGACATGGGGGGGATTGCGGACACCCGGGCCAGGTGCTACGGCAATCTCGTCGCCGGGGCCGAATCCCAGCTCTCCCACCGCAAGGTTGCCGCTGTAGCCGAGGCCGGGGAAAGCGATCCAGTCATGGAGCAGCGTTCCGTCCGGCCGATGCACCCGGACGTGCGAAGCCGAAGAGCGATCCAGCCCCGGGAGGGTGACGATGACGGGCTGGCCCAGGGCGTCATAGCCGGCCGCAACCTGCACTCCATCACCGTAAATGGTGTAGGGATAGCCGCCCTTGCCCACCCGGAATTGATCCAGACCGTCGAACTTGAAAAATCCCGAAAGCAACAGCCCCAGCAGGGCGTGAGACAAGGCTAATACAGGCAGATTGGGCGTCCTGGTGAACAACCGGCACCAGACCAGGGCGCCGCACAAGGAGGCCAGCATGAGGGGCAGGTTGGGCAGGTGGTACAGAGCAAACAAGGCGGCTGCTGCCGCCACAGACACCCTGCAGCTTGCAGTCAGCGTTTGGAACCGCCGCAGCAAAAAGGCCTGCAGTATGTACTGCTGCAGGGCGGCCCAGGGGATGTAGATCAAAGGGATCTGATCCAGGCCCGGCTGAAAGCGGCCCGCCTGCAGTCCCCACACAAAGATCGCAGCAGCCAGCAAAAGTGTGGGAAGCCAGGCTTGGCGCAAAGCTTGGCTCAGGTTGTCCAGGCGCAGCCCCATATCCCTCAGGCTGTCCCGAAAAAAAAGATGGCTGGCCAGGACGGCGCCGGCGGTGCCCAAGTAGGTGACGGCCAGGATCGCTCCGCCATAGTACTCGAAGCGTCCCCACCACAGGTAAGCGAAGAGGAGAAAGGAAAACAGCCCGATAAAAGCGCTTGCCACCACCCGGTTGCGCAAGTTCAAAATCTCCTCTTTCCGTCGGCAGGGAGGCTGGGGATCGGAAACCGGAGACCGGAAACCGGTAACCGGCAGAGGGATCCAAGTCATGAGATCAGTCGCTCGGAATGGTCGGACAACGGCTGGATCCCCCCGGCTGAAACTTCACTCTTGACCTATCTGCCGGTTTCCGGTTTCCGGTCTCCCTCCTTTCACTCCGTCCAGGCCTGGCGCTCTTTCAGCCGCGGCTCGTAGTTGAGCCCGAAACGGCGCACCCC
>JANQFM010000458.1 GCA_028277865.1 Acidobacteriota bacterium | reverse complement strand
CAGACCTTGGACCTTGGACCTTGGACCTTGGACCTTGGACCTTGGACCTTGGACCTTGGACCTTGGACCTTGGACCCTCGACTCTGTTCTGCTTGCCATCTCGCTGACAACTGACAACTCTAATAAAACGGCCGGTCGACGACTTGCACGGGGATGGGGTCTGTTTCGGCGCCTTTGCAGATGGAGAAGTGGGGGAAGGGGATCTCGATGCTGTCTTCTTCGAAGGCCTGCTTGATCTGCTGGCGCATCTGGTTGCGCACCTTGACGTAATCTCCGCTCACGGCCCAGACCGCAAACATCATGTCGACCGAGGAAGAGCCGTAGCCGGTCAGCATGAACTGGGGCGCCGGCTCCTGCAGCACCAGCGGGTTGCGTTCGGCCACGTCCATCAGGATCATCCGTACTTCGTCCAGGCGCTCCTTGTAAGCCACTCCGATATTCAGGTCGACTCGGCGGATGGGGAAGGCAGTGATGTTGGTGACGTCGCTCTTGATGAGGGTTTCGTTGGGGATGCGCACCATCCGGTTGTCAAAGGTGCGCAGCTTGACGGACAGGGTGTCGATAGAGAGTATTTCGCCGCTGTTGCCGTTGACGCTGATGACGTCCCCCACCAGGAAGGGCTTTTCAGTGACCAGGAAAAGGCCGCTGATGACATTGGAGACGCTGGTCTGCGAAGCGAATCCAATGGCCAAGCCCAAAATGCCCGCAGCGCCGGTCAGGTGGGTGAGCGGAAAGCCCAGTTCCTGCAGCGTGGCGAAGGCGATGAGGATGATGCCCAGATAGGTGACCGCCTTGCCGGCCAGCAGGCCGTACTGGGTGTTGAAATGCCGGGTCACCCGGCGACGCACGATCCGCCCGACCCAGAAACACACGGGGATCCCGATCAGCAGCAGGGTCCCGATGCGGATGATGTCCTTGACGGCCTGCTCATAGGCGACCATCCAAGCCCATAGTTGCTGCAACGATTCGAGCATGATGCCTCCCAGTTGTCAGTTGGCAGTTGGCAGTTCAGAAAGCGATCCTCTCCTCTTTGCGTCTTTGCGTCTTTGCATGAGATCTTCTCCTACTCTCCGCTCAGCAGCCCCGGCAGGGAGCGCAGTGTGCGGAAGGTTTTTGCCACCAGGGCTTCCTTGAGCGGCTGGCGGGGCGGGCAGATTTTCTTGGCGCCCGAGGCGTTCGAGGGAACCCGTCCGGTCGGTCGCACCTCGCTGATTTCCGGACCGCCGCGGTAATGGGCCTCCATCACGTCCGACCAGAGCTGGCCCTGATGCTCAAAAAGAGCTAAATTGTTGACCCTCATGCAGATCCGTTCCACTTTCAGATCGTCCTCGGAGTGATTGTGGATCGTGACGGAACAGATGGCCAGGTAGGGGGGTTGCCAGGGATCGGGCTCGATCTGGCGAGCTGCGCTGGAGGAAATCCAGTAGCAGAGCTCCCCTTCGGTCAGGCTGCCGAACCAAGTGTTGGAAAGGAGCACGCTGGGCACCTCCCCAACGCTCATTTCCTGCTTGCCCACCAAGTCGATCCGGACCCGCAAAGGGCAGCGGATGTAAAGGGAGATCTTGCTGCCGGGGCGCATTTCCAGGGGTGTTTCAGGCTGGGCCACCACGGGGCGGTCGGGCAGGCGGGGGCTGAGGCGGACCGCCTCGAACTTCTCCTCCAGTGCCAATCGGACCCAGTCGTCCTCTTCGATGGGCCCTCTGGGCTCGGCCGGCCGGTCTTGCTCGAAATAGTCGGGATTCTTGGCAGCGGTCCAAAAGTCCTTCTGATGGAACTTCCACCACAAGCGCAGGGGACCGAAGTCCACCAACTCGGTCTTGCCCACCTCGATGGGATAGTCCTTCCAGGGACGCGGGGCGGATTCGAAGTCATCCTCGAAGAAAGGGACTTCGGGGCTGGGGGCATCTGCCGTGCTGTCAGGCGGCTGCTTGCTTCCTGTTTCCTTTTCGTCCATGGCTCTCGCGGCCTGATGATAGCGCAAGCCGGTGGCAAGAAAGAAAAGAAGGGTTCCAGGTTCCGGGTTCCGGGTTTTCGGTCTTGGATCCGGAACCTGGAGCCTGGAACCCGGGACCTCCGACCGACCCCTATTCAGATCGTCCCGTAGAGGCGGTCTCCGAAGTCGCCCAGTCCGGGCAGGATGTAGTTGCGGGAATTCAATTCGCGGTCCAAGGCAGCACAGAAGATCTCCGCCTGGGGAAACCGCTGGTTGACAGTCGCCACTCCTTCAGGAGCAGTCACAATGCAAGCCAGGATGACCCGCTGGGGATGCTGAGGGAAGATGCCGGACAGGGCGTGGCAAACCGAGCCGCCGGTGGCCAGCATGGGATCCACCAACAGGACGGTCTTCCCTTCGATGGGGGGCAGCTTGCTGTAGTAGATGCTGGCCTCGGCCGTTTCTTCGTCCCGCTCCAGCCCCAAGTAGCCTATCGATACCGAGATGTCGGGAAAGAGTTCCACCACGGCGTCCAGCATGCCAAGCCCGGCTCGCAAAATGGGCACTACGACCAAGTGCTCGTCCAGAAGTTGGGCTTGAACCGTTTCCAGGGGAGTCTCGACCGGCTGGCGGCGAGTTCGCAGGCTGCGGGTGGCTTCGATGACCAGAAGGGTGGTTACGCGCCGTGTCAGGGTCCGGAACAGCTCGGGGGGCGTGTGCCGGTTGCGCAGTTGGGCCATACTGTGCCGAACGAGGGGATGATCGACGACTTGAACTTGTAATTCCATACCGCCTACTCCTTTTTGGAACCGTGAGAGTCTGGAGGTTGATGAGTGCGATTGTCAAGGGAAGGGGAGATTTCACGCCAATGTGCAAAGCCGCAAAAAGAACGCAAAGGGAATCTGTTTTCTGAACTCCATTCCGAACTTTGCGGCCTTTGCGGCTTTGCGTGAGATCCGTCCTCTTCTCAAGGCTGGCAACACCTGGCTGGCAACACTTTCCTGGCCCAAAGCTTGACATCGGGCAGCTTCGCAATCCGAAATAGAAGGGAACCGGTGAAGATACGAATTCGGAATGATCGGCTGCGCCGAGAGCTCTCCAAGAAGAACTTGAGCCAGAACGGCTGGGCTCTGCGCCTGGGACTGGACAGGGGGCATCTGTCCAAGCTGCTGCGGGGCAAGCGCCCTTATCCCAGCGCCACTACGCGCCGCAAACTGCTGGACGGGCTGGGCTTGCCGTTCGAGGCTCTCTTTGAAATCGAAACCAGGCCGCAACGCGCACGGCCAGGGCGTGCCCTGCAGTCCAAAGCCCGCCGATTGATTCGGGTGGAGCGAAAGCAAGTGCAGATCACGGTCCCCTGGATCCGTCCCGTCAGCCGTCGGCGGCAAGGAGAGGGCATCTTGCAGACTCTAATTCAGGATCTTCGCTTCAGCTTCCGCAATTTTGCCAGGCGTCCCGGACTGGTCTTGATGTCGACCCTGGTGCTGGCCTTGGGGATCGGTGCCAATACGGGCATTTTCAGCTTCGTTGAGGCGCTTTTCCTGCGCCCTTTGGACATTCCTCAGCCGGACAGGCTGGTGCGGGTCTTCGCCTCCCAGTACGACACCATGTCCCATCCCAACTTCCTGGATCTGCGTGAGGGGGCGCAATCCTTCCAGGAGCTTTCGGCCCATCAGCAGGCGAGCGTCAACTTCGGGACGGGTGAAGGAGGCGTGGAACCGATCCAGGCCGAGGTGGTGAGCGGAAACTTCTTCCAAATGCTGGGCGTCCAGGCGCTTTTTGGACGCACTTTGCAGCCCGAAGATGACATCACACCGGGTGCCCATCCAGTGGTGGTGGTCAGTCATCGCCTCTGGCAGCGGCGCTTGGGAGGGGACCGATCCGCAGTCGGCAAGGCTGTCTACATCAACGGAAACCGGTTCACAGTCGCTGGAGTGGCCCCGGCAGGCTTTCGGGGCAGCTACGAAGCCTATCCTGTTGAGTTGTGGGCACCCACCATGATGTATGATCAGATGCGTCCACGGGGCGTCGCTATCACGCGGCGGGGCTGGGGATGGCTCAACGCCACGGGACGGCTCAAGCCCGGAGTGAGCCTGGCCCAAGCCCAGGGGGAGCTTCAGGGGCTGGCCTCCGCTTTGGAGCAGGACCATCCCCGCATGAACGCCGGACTCACCTTTCAGGTTCTGCCGGCCGGACGTTTTCCGGAAAGCCTTCAGCAGGCCCTGACGGGGGTGATGGGATTTTTCATGGCGGTCGTGGGACTGGTCTTGCTGGTGGCCTGCGGCAATGTGGCCAGCATGCTGATGGCCCGAGCGGCTCAACGGCGTCGCGAAATCGCTGTCCGGCTTTCGCTGGGCGCCCGGCGTGCACGCCTGTTGCGCCAGTGGCTGACAGAAAGCTTGCTGCTTTCGATGCTGGGTGCCCTCGGAGGGGTTGTGGTGGCTGTTTGGGTCCGTTCCGGACTGGAGAGCCTGCGGCCTCCCGGATTTCAAAACTTCGCTTCAGGGGCTCAACTGGATGCCTCGGTACTCGGTTTCGCGCTGCTGCTGAGCATCGCAACTGCCTTTTTGTTCGGCATTCTGCCCGCCTGGCGTGCCACGGGAGCGGGCATTGCAGGAATCCTGCAGGAGGAATCCGTCAGCTCCTCCGCAGGTCGCCGGGGCAGCCGTCTGCTCAATGCCTTTGTGGTCGGTCAGGTAGCGGTATCGGCGCTGCTGCTGGTGGCCTCGGGACTCTTGCTGCGCAGCTTGCAGCAGTCGGCGGCCTTTGACCCCGGCTTCGATTCCGATCGCATTTTGCTGTCGGAAATCGACTTGCGGCTGCACGGCTATTCCCCTGCCCAAGCCGATGGCTTTTACCGGCAACTCAAGCAACGACTGGAGAATCGTCCCCAGGTGCACTCGGCTGCCTATGCCTCGGTCGTCCCTCTCGGATTCAGCTGGGACAGCCGGCAATTGGTCATCCCAGGGCATGAGCCTCCTGAAGGGCGCAGCGGATTTTCCATGGGCTTCAACCAGGTTTCAGCCGGGTACTTCGAAGCCATGGGTATCCGGTTGCTGCTGGGGCGCAGCTTCGCCGATCTGTCGGCTTCAGAGATTCCTTCGCAGGGAGGATCCCAGGCACCTATTCCGGTCATCATCAATCAGACCATGGCCTCGCGCTTTTGGCCCGGCACGTCTGCAATCGGCCAAAGAGTTCGTGATGGGAGCAACGGTCCCTGGGCCGTAGTCATCGGCGTGGCGGAGGACATCCGCTACCGCTCGCTGGGCGAGGATCCTCAGCCTTACGTCTACCTCCCTTACATCGGCAGCCCACTGGTGCGCACCCTGCACGTACGCAGTCAGGGCGACCCTGAGCCGCTCAAGCCTTTGCTGCAGCAGGAAATCGAGGGGCTGGACGCCCAGGTGGCGCCCCGTCAGCTTCTCAGCATGGCTGAACTGCGGGCCTTGCCGCTATTCCCCAGCCGCGCCATGGCCGCCGTATCTGCCGTCTTCGGAATCGTCACTTTGCTGCTCACTGCGACCGGACTGTACGGGCTTGTTTCCTACACAGTCAGCCAACGCACCTTCGAAATCGGGGTCCGAATGGCCCTGGGCGCCGATCCCCGTCGCGTCTGGCTGCGCGTCACCGCTCAGGGTATGCGCCTGGCTCTGCTGGGACTGGCTATGGGATTGCTGGGCGGATGGGGTACGGCGCAATTGCTTTCGGGGCTTCTCTTCGGAGTGGGCAGCACCGATCCCGCCACCTATGCCGCCGTAAGCCTGACCTTGCTGACCGCCGCCCTGCTGGCCTGCGCCTTGCCTGCCCGATTGGCGTCACGAGTGGATCCGCTGCAGGCGTTGCGCTGCGAGTGAGATGGAGTCCCGTGAATAGATACGAAACTCTCGAAATTTCGCTGGTTTTTGCCACGGAGGCACAGAGTGCACAGAGAAGGATCAAGATCTCTCTGATCTCTGTGCCCTCCGTGACTCTGTGGCACCCTCAGATTGCGTTTTTGCGGCTTGGCGCAAAACCTCTCACTTCATCGCCTCATCCGTCGCAGGCGCTTCCGTTGGGCGGCGGCTTTTTCAACCAGGCGGCGCAGCTCTTGAATGGGCTGCTCATGGTCGTCAACCTGCAATCGCAGCACTACGTCGTGGTTGAGCCACACTCCGCCTTTTTCCTTGACGATCAGCATGGCAGCCGACTGCATGCCGCGCTTGTCGCCTCCGGCTTTTTGTCCGGCTTCCAGAGCGGCCAGCAGCCGCAGTGAAAGGTGCCCTTCGGTCTTTTCGAAGGCCTCGGCCATGTTGTCGACGACTTGCTTTCCGGCCAAGATGTTTCCCTGGGCCGAGTAGTGCTTGCCGATTTTGTGGCCCGCCCAATCCGAGGCTTTGGAACCCGTATGGGCCGCCACCCGTCCCTGGGCGTCCATGACAGCGAATTGGCGGCCTTCGATGGGCCAAAACTGGGGGCGGGGATTGGGGTCGTCCTGCAGGATGCGCTCCACGACCTTTTGGGGCGCCAGCCCTTGCTTGAGGAGTTGCAGGGCTTGCGGGCCGTAGCTGACATCCACGTATGCCTGGGTGGCCACCGCACCCACGCCGGCCTCGGCCCACAGCACTCCGTTCCCGACCGAAAAGACCCTCGATTGCA
>JANQFM010000439.1 GCA_028277865.1 Acidobacteriota bacterium | reverse complement strand
CGGCCCCTGCTTCATCAAGGGGCGGCAAGTGGCTCAGGTTCCCTTTGCCCAAGCAGCGATCCAAGACCACGAAGGCGGGTTCTGGGTCGCCTCCAATCGGGACGGGCTGCACTACCTTCGCCCCACACTGGTGGAGGCTTACGGCCGGGAAGAAGGCCTGTCCGACCCTGTTGTCTATGCCCTCGCTGAAGCAGGAGACGGCACGCTGTGGACGGTGGGATCGAGCGATCTGTATCGCTTCACGAAGGGTGCCTTTCGAATCGCATTCCCCTTCGAGAAGAGTCATACATCCGGGCTCTTTAGCGACCGCGCCGGGACCATCTGGTTCATCCGCGGGGGGCTGGTTTACCGGATCGAAGAGGGGGGCTTGCAGCCGTTTGCCCAGGATGGGCTGCCTCCAACCTGGGCGATCTGCCAGGATGCGTCGGGAAGTTATTGGTTCGCGACCGGAGGGGGGCTTTACGCCTGGAGCAATGGGCAGTGGACGGCCTACCCCGAAGCCAGCCGCGGCATCGTCGGGCCTTATCAGATCAGCGGCACCCGCGATGGGGCCATCTGGATCCTTTCCGACGAAGCCGGCTTGCGCCGCTTTCACCAAGGACGCCTTTATGAACTCGCCGCTCATGGGTTGCCTTTCTCCGACGTGCGGCACCTTTACGAAGACCAGGATGGCCTGTTGTGGGCAGCCAGCGGTGGGCGCGGCCTCTACCGCATCGACCCGAGTCATGTCGACGCCTGGGTCGAGAAGTCCCCTTCGCGCCTTGAGATCACCTCCTACCGAGTTCGCGACGGGCTCTTCGACGAGGTCATCCACCGAATTGTGGAAGACAGCCAGGGGCGACTCTGGATGAGCACCAACCGGGGAATTTTTTGGGTGCGCCGAAGCGAGCTCAACGCCTTTGCCGAGGGACAGCAGGACCGTATTCGCTCCGTCGCCTATGACACCCGCCACGGGATGCTCGATCGCGAAGCCAATCGGCTCGGCGGCCTCAAAGATCGAACGGGCAAGCTGTGGTTTTCGACCATGGGAGGAGTGGTTCGCATCGATCCGGACAGAGTTGGACGAATGGCGCCGGCACCGACCGTGATCGAGCAACTGAGGAGCGGCGGGGATTCGTTCCGGGTCCAGGGTGGCCTTCTTCAGCTTTCGCCCCGTCAGCGTTCCTTCGAGATCGACTTCACGACCACCTCCTTCTTCAATCCCGAAAGCGTAGATTTGCGCTATCGCCTGGAGGGGTATGACGAGGATTGGGTGAGGACGGATCGCAGGACGGCCGTTTACAGCCAGGTGCCTCCAGGCCGCTATCGGTTCAGGGTTGCCGCGTCGGACGAGGCAGTTGCTGCCGACGAGGCCAACCTGGTTTTGGTCGTGTCAGCCGGCTGGTACGAAACACTTTGGTTCCGCCTGTTGGCCACCCTGTCGGGCGTCTCGCTGCTTTTCGGTGTGGTGTGGGCCAGGAGACAGAGGAGGCCGCTCCCCCGGGCGGCGCAGCAGGTGCAACTGCACGATCTGAACCTGCCTCTTGCCCACGAAAGCCGTCCTGCCGACCCTGAAATGGAGCTCCCGCCCGCTCCCCGACGCCGCTCAGCCCTGGAGACGCATTTGCGTGAGTTGATCGTCGCTAACCTGGCAGAAGAAGACTTCGGCGTGGAACGGCTAGCCTGGGAGGGAGGGCTGAGCCGCAGCCAGCTCTTCCGGCGATTGCGCAAGGAAGCGGGCACGACCCCGACTCAGCTGATTCGCAAGGTTCGCGTAGAACAGGCCGCACGGCTTTTCGAAGAGCGGGCCGGCAACGTGACTGAAGTGGCCTATGCCGTCGGCTTCAAGAGCCTCTCGCATTTCACCCGTTGCTTTCGCGAACACTATCACGTATCCCCATCGGACTTTCTCCAGTCGTCGGGCCGATAGGCGTCGGCTGCCGACACCTGCCTCATCAGCATGGCGCTCCCGCCCGAGGACATCCGTTGAACGGGCATCGCGGGGCTCCTTTGCTTGGAAATACAACCTGTGGGCCAAAAAATGCAACTTGTGGGCAAGCCATCCCAACAGCCGGGCCGGTATGTTCATGCAGTACAGCCCAGGCCGTCGCGCCTATGCGGCGTGCATGGCGGGCGAGCGCGTCATGAGTGTGTGACAGATCCGTCCGGGACAACGCGTCAAGAGCTGTTTTTAGGCAAACGCCGGAGACCGGGGGAGACGGATGGTCGTCTCTTCCGGCCCTCGAACACATACTCCGTCCTTGATTCCGAAAAGGAGATACAACGAATGGCCAAAATCCGTCTGATCAAAGTTCATTGCTCGAAAAGAGGTGAGAAAAAGGGAAGCGGTACGGGTGGGGATGACCTTTACGTCAAATACCAATCCGATGCTGGCGACTGGGTGCGTTATCCGAGCGAAGGAGCCGGCAAGAAGGATCTCGACGCGGGTGAGGAGTGGATCGTAGACTTGGATATCCTTTACAGCAACTCCTTAAGGATAGACCTGTACGATTCCGATTCCACGAGTAGCGACGACGCGTTGGGCTATCACGTCTATTCCGCCTCCGACGCCAATACCAACCAGGTCTGGGACACCAACTCACCAGCCACCGGGCAATATCAGTTCTATACCGGACCATCGCCCGTGTGACGGCTGTTGCCCGGAGCCTGCTGCAAAGCGGGTGCACCGGCAGCAATCTTCAGGAGCCACCGACTTCACGGGGTCCGGTGGCTCCTTCGACGGGCTCCGGGAATTCCTATAGGAGCGTGATGAAAGACGTGCCGATGGTGCCTCGATCGCAATCTCAAGCAGCGGGAGTGCCTTCGTACCTTGAAGGGCAGACCCTTCGGAACGCCTTCTCCGGCATGATCGATTGGAGCCCGCCCCCTTGAGGTCACAAAACTCGATACCCAAACCTCCAGCACATTTTTCGCCTGATTGCTGGTATTTAGAAATAAAAGTGATTAATATGGATTTGCAAGAGTGAGGTCTGGTTGCTAAAGAAGCCAAGGAGGAAAGATGATGAGACGACAACATCTGGCAAAGCGGCGCCAAGCTTGTTGGGGAGGCTTGCTGAGATTGTGTTTGGGAGCGATGCTGGGAGTGATGCTGTGCGGGCAGGCGGCAGCTCAGGAGTGCGCGGGAAAGGGCCACAGCTCCACCAAGAATGTCTATTGGGGCGATCTGCACACCCATACCGCCTTTTCCTTCGATGCGGTGTCCATCGGTGTGCGCACCACGCCGCGCGACGCCTACAATTATGCCAAGGGGGCTCCCATCGGCCTGCCCCCGTATGACATGGCCGGCCAGCCCCTCAGGACCTCGCAGCTTGCGCGACCCCTCGACTTTTTGGCGGTGACCGACCATTCGGAGTACTTCGGCGAGGTGCGCATGTGCCTCACCTGCGCCGAATCCGGCACCCCTCCCGGGCAGTGCGAGGACTTCGAATACAAGTCCGCGGCCTGCATTGCGCTGCGCGATACCATCATGAGCCTCAACCAACCCGACGACGACAACATCGCCTTCGCCTTGTGGGGAAGCAAACTGCTGCTGCCCGACCCGAACCGATTCCCCTTCTGCGGCCCGGATGGCTTCGACTGCCTTTCCTCGGCGGCCACCGTTTGGAGCGAAGTGAAATCCATCGCCCGGGGAGCCTACCAGCCCTGCGAATTCACCTCATTTGTGGCCTACGAGTGGACCGGCATGCCCGGAGGCAGCAACTGGCACCGCAACGTCATCTTCCGCGACGAATCGGTGCCGGGACTTCCCATCACCTATTTCGAATCCCCCCAAGCGGAGGGCGGGCCGGTCAAGCTATGGGATCTGCTGCAGAAAAACTGCATCACTGATACCCCAGGCTGCGACGTGCTGGCCATCCCCCACAATTCCAACGTCGGCCAAGGGCTCTTCCCTGTGCCCAGTACAACTGAGGAAGCGGCGATTGAGATCCGTTTCGAACCCCTGGCGGAGATCCACCAGACCAAGGGAAACTCGGAGTGCCGCTGGGGCGTGGGGACTACCGACGAAGAATGTCAGTTCGAGATCTTGAGCAGGAAGTTTCTCTTCGGTGGCGAACCGGTTGCGGGGCCGCCCAACTACCAAAACCCGGACCTGTCCCCTCTTAGTGCCGAACAGCAGAAATACGCTCCCACCGCAGACACGGGGGGAACCTACAACTACTTCTTGCGCGAAACGCTCAAGGCCGGCCTCTATTTGGGCAAGGGCTTGAGCATCAATCCCTACAAGGTGGGCTTTGTCGGAGCGACCGATACTCACAACACCACGCCTGGCAGCACCGAGGAAGTCGACTTCAAAGGGCAGCACGGGGTTGAGGACGACGACATCCCCAAACGGCTTTCCTTGGCCAGCACCTCGGGGCCGGAACCCGTCGCGTCCCACGGCTTTTTGGAAAACAATCCCGGCGGGCTGACTGCCGTCTGGGCCACAGAAAACACCCGTCATTCCGTCTTCGACAGCCTGCGCAGCAGAGAGACTTATGCCACCAGCGGAATCCGCCCCCAAGTACGCTTCTTCGGCGGCTGGGACTATCCGACCGACTTGTGCAACAGCCCCGACTTCGTAGCGACCGGCTACCAGTCAGGCGTCCCCATGGGCTCCGACCTGGCGCCGCCGCCCAACGGCAGCTCAAAGCCCCGTTTTGCCGTCATGGCCATGAAAGACCCGGATTCCCCGCTCGATGCCCGCCTGCAGCGCATCCAGATCGTCAAGGGGTGGATCGACGAGGATGACGCGCTTCATGAGAGAGTCTTCGACGTGGTTTCCGACCCGGCAGAAGGCTCCTTCCCAGCCGACACGGACTATGTCGACTTGACGACCTGCCAGGCCAAGGCCGGCACACCCGGACAAGACACGCTTTGCACCGTGTGGGAGGATAAGGAATTCGACCCCTCCCAATCCGCCTTCTACTATGTACGGGTTCTGCAAAACCCCACCTGCCGCTGGAGCACCTATCAGTGCCTCGAGCTGCAGCAGGAGGATCCAGACACGGACTGCTGGGAATGGCTTGCCACGCCTGCCAATGCAACGACCACGCCCGGGGTGGTCGTGGGATACACCCATCAGGAGCGAGCCTGGACTTCCGCCATCTGGTACGAGCCGGAAACCGGGCAATGAAGGGGGGAATCAGCGGGTGGCGCTGGACAGGCTGGCCTGGCCTTCACTTTCTGATGCTGGGCGCCGCCCTGTGGCTGTTCGATGTGTGGTTGGGCAGTCGTGACGGCCCAGCCCCCGTCCGCTTGCTGTCGGTCGGCCCCGCCCGGATTGAGCAACTGCGCAGCCAATGGCAGGCCCAAGCCGGACGGTCGCCCAGCGCCACTGAGGAAGATTGGCTGATCCGCCAGTGGATTGAAGACGAACTGCTATTTCGCCAAGCCTTAGAGCTGGGGCTGCAACGAGACGACCCCGGAGTCTGCTACCGGCTGGCCCTCAACATGCGCTTCTTGGGCTTGGACGTCGGCCAAGCCCAAGCCGCCAAGCCCGAGCAGCAAGCGCTCTGCCAACAAGCGCTGCAAATGGGACTGCACTTGGGCGACCCGGTGATCCGCCGCCAGATGGCGGGGCTGATGCGCATCATCCTGCAGCGCAGCGACAGTCCTCAAGAGATGTCTCAGCAGGATTTGCAGGAATACATCCAGCGTCACCCCGAACGCTTCCGAGAGCCGGACCGCATCCGCCTCAGCCATGTCTTCCTCAGCCGTGACCGTCGGGGGGAGGATCTGCAAGACGACGCCCGCCGCCTGCTGCAACGGCTCGGCCAGGAGTCCGCCGACCCGCGCC
>JANQFM010000362.1 GCA_028277865.1 Acidobacteriota bacterium | reverse complement strand
GGGTGGATGTCCTTGGCTGCCTGACGGACAAGCCTTTCAAAGGCCGTGCGCTCCAGGTCGGCCACTGCGGCCAGCACACAGCACTTCAGCCATGGGTCGCGTTCAAAGAGCACTTCAGAGAGCACTTGGCCCGGGTCCGCCGACAGCCCGAACATCTTGCGCCCCTCAGAGATGATCTCCTCAGGCGGCTTACTTCCGAAAATGGGCAGCAGGGTTTTCTTCAGCTCACCTGGAAGGCGCGATTCGGTCAGTTCGACGGCATTGGCGCGCAGCTCGCGTCGCTGGCTGGTGTAGCCCAGATAGGAATAATAGGCTTCGCCGACGGGCAGAAAAAGGCCCAAGGCCCGGAATATTTTTTCGATTGTCCACTCCATCCGCTCCTGTACGGCCGCCCGCAGCAGTCGGCTGCCCGGTCGGCGGGGACGGCTTGCCAGCACCAAGTGAATGTTAAGCAAGGTGTAATACTGCTTGGCCCAAATCTGCAGCACGGGCATAAATGCCGACTGATCGTAGGAGAGGTCGGCATGATCGCGAATCTTGTTGAGGCTTTTCAAAGCCCGGTATGAGACCTTCACATCAGGCATGTAAAGGGCGGCCACCAATCCGGCTCTTGAGTTATGAGTGTTGATTTGGGCCAGGATCCAGGGTATTTCGCGCTTGATGTCCAGGGCGACGCCGGTGCGGCGCATCAGTTCGATCAGGTGCTCCACCAACGCATCGCCATAGCAGACCAGCGCCCGAATGGCGGCCCTACGGCTCCAGTTGGCGGCCAAGTGGGCCACCAGGAAGTCGACCAACTCCGGGTCTGCGTAGTGGCCCAAAGCTGCTATCGCTTCGCGGGCGCGCAAGGTGCGCGGCCCCTTGGCCCATTCCAACAGCACCGCACGATAGGATTCCTGGCGCGACGCGCCCATCAAGGGTGCCAGCAGCACGGCCTGCTCCTCGTTGGCTTGGCGGCACCATTGATGGATCTTTTCGACTTTCAGATAGCGCTGCGGGCGCCGGACGTAGTGGCGCAGAAAGTCGAGGTAAAGGGTGCGGGGAATGGTATCGGCCTGGAATCGGCGCTTGAGTCGCTGGCGCTCCCGGGGAGAGCTGAAGCGCAGCATCAACGCCAGGGCCGCTGCAGCCACCCTGCGGTCGGGGTGACGTACCAAGTGCCGAACCGTTGGCAGCCAGCTGGGCCTTTGCAGGCTGTAGATCGAGGTGACTTGCGAATGCACCATCGCTTCGCCAGCCAGTGTGAAGCCTCCGACCCCCCCATTGCCGGCTTCGCCTTCAGACTGTCCTGTAGCCAGTTGATGCAAGGCAAAACGGACCTTGGCCGGATTGCGGCTTTTCAGAGCTGCCAACAGGGTTTTTTCCGCCACCGCCTCTTCCATCTCGAAGACCCGTCGCGATGCGGGTGTGGACTGGCTTTCCAGAGTCTGCCGCAGTGCCTGCAGATATCCTTCCCGAAGGTTGAGGGCCAAGCGAATCCATACCAGGGCAGCCAGTGCGATTCCCGCCCCGATCCAAGCCACCGGCATTTCGAGCAGCACTGCCGCGATCAGGAACAGTGCAGCTCCCAGGGCATCTCCCGCCCGAAAGGCCGCCAAGTCGATGAAGCTTTTCAGCGCCACTGTCTGGGTGCCCGAAATGGGGACATAGAGGAGTTCGGCGCTGGTCCGGTAAACCGAGTTGCGAAAGCAGCCGTCCAAGAGCCGCAAGGTCACCGGCGCCCAAAAGGCCGAGGCCACCACCACTCCAACCGACCCGGCAAAAAGCCCTGCGGGCAGGATGAGCAGCCCTGCCCCCAGCCCGAAGTGCTTGAGCACCCGGTTGGTTGCCAGAAGCTGAAATGCGGCTGAAAAAACGAACATGGTCCCCAGCAGCCCCCCGAAGAATTGAGTGATGTCGGTTTCGGCGCCCTGAAAGCGGTTCTCCAGGACCCACTTGTACTGCAAGTCGATTATGGTGGTGACCAGGCCAACCGTGGCAACCATGGCGGCCATGGCCTTCAAGTAGCTGGATTGAAAGACTTCGCGGGCCGTATTGCCGAACTTCCAGCCGGTCCCTTGGCTCTGGGGCTGCAAATGCCTCGAGTGGCTGCCGGAAAACTCGCTCGGGTGACGGTGGTGGAGGAAGAACAAGAGGGCCAGCATAATGGCCGGCACCAGGGCTGCGTGCAGCATCAGAGCCTCGCTGCCCACTTGGGGTGCCAGCGCAGCACTGTAGTAGCCGCCGAAACTGCCCCCCAAAATGCCCCCCGTACCCAGCAGGGGAAAAAGCCGCTTGGCCTGGCGGGTAGTGTACAAGTTGTAGGAAATGACCCAGCCCAGCATGGGCAGCAGGACGCTGAAGATGCTGCCCCACAGGTAAAAGGCCAGATAGTGCCAAGACCGCTGCTGGCCGGCCAGCAGCGAAAAAGCGAGCAGGTTGCCGGCCAGAAAGAGCAAGGTCAGGGCATTGATCCGCAGGTGGGAAAAGCGGCCTCCAAGCCACCGGAACACGGCCACCAGCGGCCCGGCAATCAAAGCTAAGGCGACGTACAGCAGCGGCAACCGAAAGTCGAAGCCGATGCGGCCCAGGTAAAGGGCGTTTTGCAGCGACTTGACCATGCTGACGCCGCTCATGGCCAGGAAGAAGTAGGCGACCATCAGCAGGGCCGTCGGAACTTCCTGGCGGCGGATCTGGAACGTCCCGGCCAGAATCTGCATCGGTCCTCGAAGTGGTGTCGCAAAAGGTGTCGGCGACCTTGCAGGCGTTGCAATTCGCTCCGCTCCAACACCTGGCTGCTCGCCTACTATACTGTGTTAGCATGAGCCGGGAAACCGGTGCTGGGCTGGATCCTTCGACGCCGGTGCCGAGACGGGAATTCCTTTTGGCATATGGGGAGGCATCTTGGCGCAAACCTATCTGCTCTGGGCTGCTGTGTTGGGATTTGTCGGAGTGGTGGCGGGTGCCTTCGGCGCTCACGGGCTCAAGCCCCGGCTATCCGAGGAGATGCTGGCCATTTTCGAAACAGCCGTCCGATACCAGATGTATCATGTCGCAGCGCTTTTGGGGACAGCCTGGGCCGCCCACAATACCTCCGGGGACGCTGCCCTGTGGGCGGGACGCTTCTTCATCGCCGGAACCCTGATTTTCTCGGGTTCCTTGTACATCCTCAGCCTGACCGGCATCCGCTGGCTGGGCGCGATCACACCGATCGGCGGAGTGGCTTTCCTTGCCGGATGGGCCTGCCTGGCCTGGGCCGCCTTTTCCTTGAGGCCAGTTTCCTGAAACTCTGCGATCCGGCTGTGCTACAGTCGGCCACTCATTGGAGGCCACTTGGGTTGAGTCGGCTATGACGAAGTTAATTAACCAGTTCTTCGATTTCAGGCGCGACGAGATTCCGGTCGTCCTGTTGCTCTTCACCTCCTTCTTCTGCTCCATCGCAGTCTTCCAGATACTCAAGCCGCTCAAGAAAGGTCTTTTCGTCGAGGTCTATGGAGCTGACACGGAACTGTACGCCAAGCTGCTCAATATTCTGGCGGCTGCCTTTGCCATGGTCGTCTTCACCTATCTGTACAATAGGCTCAGCCGTCGCGGATTGATCTTTTCGATCTGCGGATTCTTCATCGCAGTCTTTGGCCTGCTTACCCTCTTCCTGCAGGATCCGAATGTCTACTCAATTTGGGGCTTTTACCTGGTGGGCGACCTGGTGACTACCTTGCTGGTGGCCGGCTTTTGGGCCTACGCGACCGATATCACACGAACGGAACAGGCCAAGCGCCTTTTCGGCCTGATCGGGCTGGGGCTTGTGTTGGGCGGATGGGCCGGCATCACGTCGGCCAAGGCACTGCTCGAGCAGATCCAGATGGAAGGCTTGTTGTTCCTTTGTGCGGGCCTGATGCTCGTGATCGCTGCGGCGACCGGCGGGACGGAATACCTTCTGCCCCGCAGTGAATCTTTTCGCCGCAACCTGCTGCAACGGCACACGCAGGAGAAGTCGGTCCAGGAAGAGGCCAGCGCGGCGCTGGAGGGTGCTTCACTGGCGCTGCGCTCCCCCTATCTGGCCGCCATTGTCGGCATCATGGCCTGTTACGAGATCGCCTCTCAGGTGATGGATTACCAGTTCAGTTCGCTGAGCGAGCAGCTTTCCGGCATCACCGAAACGCAGGCCTTCATCACCAACATCTACTTCTTCGCCAACATGCTTTCGGTGCTGGTGCAGCTCTTTCTGGTCAGTTTCATCATGCGCAAGGCCGGATTGGTCGTCACGCTGCTGGTCATGCCGGTGGCCATCCTGCTCAGTTCGCTTTCCTTCCTCTTCATCCCCACGCTTCTTGTATCGGGCCTGCTGGTGATCTCCGACAACGGGTTGAACTATTCCATCCAGCAGACCGGCCGCGAAACCCTTTACATGATCACCACGCCTGACGAGAAGTACAAAGCGCGAGCCTTCACCAACATGTTCGTGCAGAGGCTGGCCAAAGGGATTGCAATTCTGGCGGTCCTGGGACTGGGTGCCTTGGCGGTGCCACTTCCATATCTGAGCTTGCTCACCATCACCGTCGTGGTTTTGATGATTCTTTGCAGTGTCTTCGCGGGACGGCGTTTCAACTGCCAGAGCGAACAAGCCGAACAGCTCAAAGCAGCTTGAGGGTACAGTCAGGAGTACCAAGCCGTCCGGGCCTGCTACTGTTGGGACTGACTGCTGTCCAAAACGGAGAGTTGCCGAAAATAGGATCGGTAGAATCCGCGATCTCGGGTGAGAAGGCGGTCGGCCTGCTTCAA
>JANQFM010000353.1 GCA_028277865.1 Acidobacteriota bacterium | reverse complement strand
GGGCCCGCCCCGGCGGAGCGAATGACTGAATGGCTAGGCCGCGAGCCAGCAACCTCATCGCGGTCTCTGCGCATCCCCTCCCCTCCTTCGGGGCGGAATTCCGCCCCGAAGGAGGGGAGGGGATGCGCTATTGTGTGGCTCCACCGATTCTAGCTTTCCAGTCGTGGGCTCCGCCGGGGCAAGCCCGGCGGCGGCCCAGGGAAGCTGCTCGAATCGATTCCTCCCACGGGTTAACCGAATGCTTACTAGGCAACAAGATGAGATGGCTAGTTCGGGGGCATCCAAGTCTTATGTCAGCTTTGTCTATCTGGATCTGCAAGCCCTTTTTTTTCTGACCTTTGCGGCTTCGCGGCTTGGCGCGAAACTCCCGGATCCCTGCCCAGGCCGCTCCATAGCGTCACAAGTGCCAGCAACGCCAGCCCAGTCAGGTCGGTGGGTGAAACGAAAGCGGCCCCCGATGGAAAAAGAACCAATAAGGCCGCCACCAGCAGCAATCCTCTTTGTACAAGCTTCAGGGGCGAAAGCAAGTAGCCTGCGATGGCGCCCGCCAAGGAAACGATCCCCAAGACAGCAACCGCCAACGCCGGCAAAATGGACGCCCAACTGGCGGTGGATCCGTCCGATTGCAGCATCAGCAGCTGGGGCCGCAACACGAAGATGTAGGGCAGCGTAAAGCCCACCAGGGCAAACCGGAAGGCAGTCAGGCTGGTCTGCATGATGTTCGATCCGGAAATGGAAGCCGCCGTGTAGGCCGCCAAAGCCACCGGAGGCGTGACCATCGACATCATCCCAAAGTAGAAGATGAAAAAATGGGCGGCCAGGGGGACCACGCCCAGGTTTCCCAGCACGGGACCGATCAGGGTGGCCAGCAGCAGGTAGCAAACCGCTGAGGGCAAACCCATGCCCAGGATGATCGAAGAGATCATGATCAGCACCAGGGCTATGACCAGGTTTTGCTCCGCTACGCCCAGAACCAAGCTGGGGAAGCGGGTTCCCACACCGGTCAAGGTCACGATCCCCAACACGATCCCGACCGAAGCAGCAGCAGCCACCAGCGCGACGGAGTTTCGTGCCGCATTGCTCAAAACCCCTCCCAGCTTGCCCAAGCCGATCCGGGTCCGCTGATTGCAGGCCGCCAACACCAAAATGGCGCCGGTGGAAAGGGTGACTGCCCGGAAAGGCGTGTAGCCCAAGAGCAAAAAGGCGATCAAAGAAACCAGGGCAGAAACGAAGATCACCCCTTCCCATTGCCCTCGGGCTGCCGACCGCTCTTCATCAGCCGCCTCGGCCGGGTTCTCCAGAGCGCCGATGCGCCGGGCCGTGAAGTGAACGATCAAAAGCAGGGAGAGGTAATAGAGCAAGGCGGGCAACAATGCGGCCCGGATGATCTCCAGGTATCGGACGGGCGGGTCGACGATTTCGAGCATCATGTAGGCGCCGGCGCCCATGATGGGAGGGACCAAGGCGCCCCCCGAACTGGCGGCCGCCGCCACTGCCCCTGCCACACGGGGGCTGAAGCCGGAGCTGCGCATCATGGGGATGGTGAAGGTTCCCGTGGTGGCCGTCACGGCAACCGCACTGCCGGAGAGCGACCCCATCAGCCCGCTGCTCATCACTGCCACCTTGGCCGGTCCTCCCGGGCTGTTGCGAAAGGCTCTGCGGGCCAGATGGATGATGAAGCCGGTGGCGCCGGTGGCTTGCAAAAAGGCGCCGAAGAGAACGAATAGGAACACGTAGGTGAACATCACCTTCAGCGCTGTCCCGAAGACCCCTTGGCTTTGCAGGAAAGCCTGCGATACGACTCGGGTGAGGCCGTATCCGCGATGGGGAAACAGCCAATCCGGCATGTATGGCCCAAAAAAGGCGTAGACCAAGAAGAAACCCGCCAGAATGGGCAGGGCCAACCCGATGGAACGCCGGGTCGCCTCCAGGACCAGCACAATGCCCACCACTCCCACAGCGATGTCCAACCCGCCCTCCAAGCCGGCCCGGTCACCCAGGGAACGTCCCTGGGGCCACCATTGCTGGAACAAGGGCTCGCTTTGCACCAGGATGTAAAGGCAGCACAGCCCCGCAGCAGCCGCCAATGACAGGTCGAGGATCTTGCCGGCCTGAGAGTCACTCCAGTCCCGGCGGGCCGGAAAATGCAGAAAGCAAAGCGCCAGCCCGAACAGGGAGAAAAGAGCCAGGTCAGATAGGGGAGTCAGCACAGGGTAGTTCACTTCCATAAGCGTGAACAGGCACATCAACACGGAACACAGCTTGACGATCCGAGAACGCAGCCGATCCAGCATAGAAGCGAAAGAATAGCGCATGCCGCAAGGACGGGCAATGAAGCGACGGAACGGACCATGGAGAGGGCTTCACGCCCCTGTCACTTTGCCGCCCGTCGGACTGCGGTGCTGGAAAGGGCGGGCAACTCAGGCCGCAGGGGAAGCTTCAAGCCCATTTTTTCGAACAAGGCAGACCATTCGGAAAGAAACCGCGGCCTTGAAAAACGGCCTGCGTTATCGAGGCAGGCTTGCCGGTCCCATCCGTGGCGTTCCAGCTCTCGGACGGCCTGATTCAGGGATTCGACGGTGTCGTCGGCAAAGAAGAGGCCCGTACTGCCTTCCACCACTGTCTCGGTGGCGCCTCCCTTCCCATAGGCCACAACCGGGCAGCCGCAAGCTTGAGCCTCGACTGGAACCAGGCCGAATTCGTCCAGGCTGGGAAAGATCAATGCCCTGGCTTGCTGGTAAAGCTCCCTTAGGCGGGAATCGGGCACCCAGCCCAGGAAACAAATGTTCGATGCGCCGCGCTGCGCCAGGCGCCTCTTTGAGGGTCCTTCGCCCACGATCAGAAGGGGCTTTCCACTGCGCACGAAAGCATCGACCGCCAAATCGATGCGCTTTTGAGGCACCAACCCTGAAACCAGCAGGTAAAAGTCTTGCCGGCCGGCCTCTGAGGGCCGGAAGAATTCCAGATCGATGCAAGGATAGATCACCGTGGACTCCCGCCCATAAACCTTGCGGATCCTTTGACGCACAGTCTCGGAGACGGCCACGAAGGCATCCACCCGCTCGTTTGCATCCAGATCCCACTTTTTGAGGCGCGGCGCCAATGCCCGCAGAATCGAGCTGCGTCCGAGGCCGCCCAGCACCGGGCCATATAATTCAGGCGCCCACAAGAAGCGGGCTGGAGTCAGGCAGTAGCAGATGTGAGGGACGGAAGGAGGATGCGGAATTCCCTTGGCCACCGCATGGCTGATGCTCAGCAACGCATCGGATCGTCCTATCTCAAGCCTCCGGATTCCGGAAGGGAGCCAAGGAAGCAGAAAGCGGTAATAGCGTTGCACGGCCGGCAGCCGGTTCAAAGGCGACGCCTGAATGGGATGCTGCCGGATCGCCTCGTCAATCAGCTCGGGGCGGCAGAAAAGTGTACAAATTTCGACAATTTCAAGATGGAGGCAAAACTCTTTGAGCACCCGCTCGGCACCCCGGCGGTTGAGCAGCCAATCATGTGCAATGGCCAAACGGGTCATGGGGTTTCAGGCCCGGTCAGTCAGGCGGATCAACGAAAATTCCCTGCTCAGCGTTCGCAGGAGCCGTATTGTCGCACAGTCCCTGTCATCTACGTCTGCCGGGGAGATTGGAATTCCTAAACCCGAGTTCCAGGATTGATCTCAGCCGCCAATTTCCTTATCCTTTAACGATGCGAAAAAATGAGCTGCTGCTGTTCATGCTTATCCTCTTCCCGTCGGCCCTGAGCGCTCAGGAAACCCGCTTCTTTCCCCAGATCGGAGACGGGTTTGTGGAAGGTTTTCCTACTGTTCCCCGCTTTCGGACCAGCTTTATTTTCGTCAATACCGACAACGCGCTGCAGGAGTTCCCACTGCAGTTTTTCGACAGCGGCGGCACGCCTTTGGAACTGACCCTGGAAAACGTCAATACCCAGGAATCCGTCACAGGAACTTCCGTACCCATCTCTTTGGCCTCGGGTGAGTCGATCTCGCTGCAGACCCCGGGCACCGGCAATCTGATGATCGGCTATGCCCAATTCACCGTGTCGGACAACGTGGGGGGGACTGCCGTTTTCACCGGCAGCGACGTGACCACGGGCACCGTACTCTTCGAGGCCGGCGTACCTGCCACAGCCGCACGCAGCGAGTTCAGCCTCTTCGTCGATTCGCTGGGGAACCAGGATACCGGCCTGGCAATCGTGGGCGCCGACGCCACCGGTCCAGCCGGGACGGTTCAAAACAGCTTTACCTTGAGCTTGTTCGATACCGCCTTCCAGCAGATCGCAACTACCGATGTCCCCTTGGAGCCCGGCCAGCATTTGCCCCAATTCATCAATGAATACTTTCGGGAGAATCCGGAAATCGCCGAGATGGCTCGGGAGATGCAAGGCAGCGTCAGCGTGAGGAGCGGCGGGATTCCTCTGGCGGCCGTGACTTTGCGCCAGCTCCAGACCAACCTCAGCTTCCCGGAGATCGTGCCGACCTTGACGACCTTTCCGGTCATCCCGGGCGCCGCTTCCGCTCCTGTTATCGTAGCTGCCGCCCAGGGCCGGTTTTCATCCATGCCCGACGGTCGGATCCGCGTGGATTTGGAAATCGCCGAGGAAGTTGAAAGCATCCTGCTCCGCTTCTACCTGGATGGAGCGCTGCTGGAAACAGCCCTGCGCCGTCCGGCATCCGGGCAGCTCAGCGAGTACTTCATCGTCCCTCGTGCAAAGGCGGATCGGGTGACCGTGGAACTGCGCTCAATGGACGGCGGGGTGAGCTCTGAGCTGGCCCTCGAAAAGTAATCGTGGCCGCCCCCCCGGAACCTTCTTCCCGACCCGCTGCTACCTCTAGGCCCAGCCTCCTGTTTGCCCGGCCCGGCAAAGCACTTCCGGCTGCTCTGCTCTTTTTGGCCGTCTGGGCCGTCTACGGCCCCTTCCACGAGGCGCCTTTTCAGTTCGATGACGCACTTTTTCTGCAGGACGGCAACCTGCAGGCCGGCAATTGGGCCGCCTTCCTGTGGCCTCCCTT
>JANQFM010000337.1 GCA_028277865.1 Acidobacteriota bacterium | reverse complement strand
TTGAATGGTGATGGAAGCGCCCCGCGGCAGCTCATCGGGCTTGCGGTCCAGCAGGCCCAAGACCTTGTCCACGCCCAGCAGGACGACCGAACTGATGGTCTCAGGGATGTCGACTTCACCCGTATCGCCCCCTTGCGGCCCTTCCCCTTCCACCGAAGTGAGGACAGCTTCCAGCTTGCGGTTGGCGCCCGAAGGGAGCAGGACCGTTTCAACCTCCAGCCCGATCCATCCCTCTTCCTTTTTTCTGGCCCCTTTGCGAATTTCCGAGACCCGCCCCAGCAGCTTGCTGCCTTGCGGGATAATGGCCTGATCATCGACAATCACGGGCACAGCCACAGTGGCAAAAAATCTGTCCCCTGCCCGAACCGACTTGCTGTTGAATCCGCTTCCCAGTGTGACAAAAACATCTGTTTTTTTGGGAATCGTGACCCCCTGCTGTTGAGCAAGTGCAAAGGCTACCAGCAATGCGGCGCACATGGCAAGGACAATACTGCGCTTCATGACTACCTCGATGCGAATGTCGGCAGAGGGGTTCAGACTGGTCAGTTGGCAGTTGGCAGTTGGCAGAGGTTACTGCAGGAAAGACAACTGGCAACTGGCAACTGGCAACTGAAAACTCTCCCCCTACTGAAACTTCTCCAATAGTCGTTTGCAGGCCGCCACGCCTTTTTTTTCGGAGAGGCGGCTGCCTTCGTATTCTATTCCGACCCAACCTGAGTAGCCGGAGCTCAGGACGATGTCCATCATTTTAGTGTAATCGATCTTGGTTTCCTCACCGGATCGGGGGTCGAAGTCGTAGCACTTGGCGCTGACGGCCTTGGCGTAAGGCATCATCTTCTGGACGCCTTGATAGCGGTCGACTCCCTCCGGGAAGTTTCCGAAATCGGGCAGGGTGCCGAAATTGGGCAGTCCGACAGCCTGCATGAGCTGAATCAGGTCCTCGGCAAAAGAGGAGAGGCCGCCGTGGTTTTCGATCAAGACATTGAGCCCGGCTTGGGCAGCGTATTCGCACAGGGGGTAAAAGCTCTCGGCAGCCCTCCGAATGGCCTGCCTGTCCCCTTGCCGGCCTGAGCCCGAGTTGCAGCGGATGCTGTGACAGCCCAGCAGGTGGGCAATGTCCACCCATTTGCGGTGATTCTTGGAAGCCTGCATGCGCATTTGCCGCTGGGGATGGGCCATGTCCCCCTCGCGGTCGCACATGATCAGCAAGACCTCGACACCGTTGTCGCGAGCCGCCTGGCGAAATTCCTGCAAATAGGCGTACTGGGGCGAGGGGAAGAAGGAATTGACCAGTTCGAGCCCCTCGATCCCCATCTGCCTGCAAAAGGCCGACTGATCGATCATTCTCATCTCACCGGATTCGAAGGCTTTGTGGACCGACCAAGCCGCCAAAGAGATGCGAAATTTCTTCCCTGCGGCAGAAATCTCTGCGGAAGCCTGGGCGGTGGATCTCTCCAAGGCCGCTGCCATTCCGGCAAAAGCCGGCATTTTGACGAATTCCCTTCTTGTCACGCCCGACAGCTTATACAGGGTCCGAGCAATGATCAATCCAGAGATCGGTTGGCAGTCGGCAGTCGGAGGGCAAGGTCCAAGGTCCAAGGTCCAAGGTCCAAGGTCTGCAGAAAGTAGCATCTTGCTGCCAACTGCCAACTGCCAACTGCCGACTGCCAACTGACAACTTCCTCCCCCTGAAACATCTTCAACCTCGAATCGTTATAATCAGCGTCGTTCGCAAAGGCTTGCATGAAAACTTGGGAGGTTTTTTGTTGATGAGGAAAGTGATCGCCGTATTTTTGTTCGCTTTGATGGTTCCGGTCGGCTTGGCGCTGGCCGAAAGTTCGGATGCAGGCAAGTACTGGCCCCAGTGGCGGGGACCACAGGCTACGGGAGTGTCGCCCTCCGGCAACCCTCCATTGGAATGGGGGGAGGACCGCAATGTCCGCTGGAAAGTCGGCATTCCGGGCAAGGGCAGTGCAACACCCATCGTCTGGGGGGACCGCATCTACCTCACCAGCGCTGTCCAGACGGGCGAAGCCGCACCGCCTCCGCCACCGCCCGAGGAAGGCCAACGATCCTCGGGGAGGCGGCGAAGGGGGCCGCGCGGCGTTCAGCCCAGCCCGCAGGATTTTGTCGTCCTGGCATTGGACCGCAGCGACGGGCAAATCGTCTGGCAACGCACCGCCAGCCAGTCGACACCCCATGAAGGCCATCACAACGACGGCACCTTCGCCTCCAATTCAGCGGTCACCGATGGCGAGCACGTCTATGCCTATTTCGGTTCGCGGGGTGTTTTCTGCTACGACCTGGGCGGGAATTTGAAGTGGCAAAAAGATCTGGGCAACATGCGCACCCGCCTGGGCTTTGGAGAAGGCAGCTCTCCGGCGCTGCACGGCGACAGCCTCATCATTCCCTGGGACCACGAGGACCAATCCTTCATCACCGTCCTGGACAAGCGCAGCGGAAAAGAGATCTGGCGCGATAATCGCGATGAGCCCACCGCCTGGGCTACGCCGATCGTCGTCGAGCAAGGCGACAAGGCTCAGATCATCACCAACGCCACCAACCGAGTTCGCGGCTACGACCTGGAATCGGGCAATCTCATCTGGGAAAGCTCCGGCATGACGACCAACACCATCCCTTCGCCAGTCTATTCGGACGGGATGGTCTTCGTGACCAGCGGATTCCGGGGCAACGCCCTGCAGGCCATCCGGCTTGCCGAAGCCAAAGGCGACATCAGCGGCGGCGGAGCCATCGCCTGGACCTATGACCGCGACACCCCTTACGTCCCTTCCCCGCTGCTGTATGGCGGCCAGCTTTACATCCTGAAGCGCAACAACGGCATCCTGACCGTCTTTGACGCCCGCACGGGCGAAACCCATTACGGGCCGCAGCGCTTGGAAGGCGTCCGGGGAGTCTATGCCTCCCCTGTGGGCGCCGCCGGGCGAGTCTATATCACCAGCCGGGAGGGAACGACCATCGTGATTCGCCAGGGCAAAGAGTTTGAAGTCTTGGCGACCAACACTCTGGAAGACGGCTTCGATGCCTCGATGGCCATTGTGGGCGACACCATCTACATGCGGGGCAACAAATATCTCTACAGCATTCAGGAGACCGAATAAGGGGTTTCGCGAGGCAGCGCCTCAGACCGGAGGCGGGAAGCCACAGAGACACCGAGACACAGAGGTCAGAGGGCTTTTTCTGATTCTTCTCTGTGCACTCTGTGCTTCGGTATGTGGAGAATATCGAAACCCTAGCGGCCTAGGGAGGCAAAGGCTCAGACCGGAGGCTTCTCACTTCTTCCTCAATAAAATTGGCGCGAAATCTTGAAGTGGCGACACTCATGGGCGGCCCGTTGCGGGCCGCCCATGGTGTCATCCATTAGAGGAAAAGGGAAGGAGAAGGAAGAAGAATCTTCCAAATCCGCATCCCGACGAAGGGCTGCGGACCACCGAAAGGAGCATTCCACACCGATGCTGCACTGACCTCTCCGGCCCTATTCGGCTGCGGTTGAATCGCCGAACGGAAAAGCCGAACACAACCCCGGCACTGCTCCAGACTTGAAAAAACAACCCTGGAGATTCAATGCTCCGGCCTCCGTGCCGGATCCCATTCCGGTCGGCAACCGGAGGCTTCATCTAATTGCCCTGCCACCACCAAAGCAATAGCTATGCCAAAAGTCAGCAACGCCTCTAAACTATTGCAGCTTAGCCATTTCTTGGATTTGCTCGACTTCTCGCAGCTTGAAGAATCCTCGACCGTGCTTGCAATAGCGTCAAAAATTTGATGTTTGGCGTCAATATTTTGACGCTTCCGGGGGAGTCCTTCAAAAAAGTCTTTGGACTTCAAAGGCGATTTGATGTCGAAGCTGCTCGGAGTCGGCAGTTTCCGCAACCTTCACTACCCACTCCCGATCTCCCAGGGAGAGCAAGATGTTCCATTGGTCGCCCTTTTTGAAGGCCAAGCTGACTCTCAGGTGGTTGGCCGAGGTCATCTGGAGGGCTTGGGCCGCGATCATCCTGACTTGATCCTCGGTCATGGCAGCTCCTTTGAGGTTTCACGCAGAGGCGCAGAGCCGCGGAGAGACGGAGGAGGGGAGGGAGAGTCCAAGGTCCAAGGTCCAAGGTCCAAGGTCCAAGGTCCAAGGTCCAAGGTCCAAGGTCCGCAGAATGCTACATCTTGCTGACAACTGACAGATTTCGCCTCCTCTGCGGCTCTGCGCCTCTGGGTGAGACCCGATTCTACCCCGGCTGCGGCGAAACAATCTTTGTTTTCACCGATTCCCGTCTGACCGCTGAGCTAAAATGTCGGGGGAATCAGCCGAAGGAGAATATGCCCACCCATGGACTTGCCCACTATTGAAATCGACGAGAATACATTCCTGAAGGAGCACTTCGCACTGCCGCCCCTTCCCGAGGTGTCTGTCCGCATCATGCAGCAGATCAGTTCGGGGGAAGCCGGCGCCAAGGAGGTGGCCGATCTCATCAGGGCGGATGCCGCCCTGGTGGCCCTGCTCTTCAAGCTGGTCAACTCGGCCTATTATACTTTGCCTCGCCGCATTGAACGTATCACCCAGGCTGTCGCCTTTCTGGGCCTTTCCGAGATCAACCGGCTTGTCATGGCCTTGGGGGTCATGCAGACCCTTCAACCCGAAGATGCCTCGGAGTTCAGGCGCTTCTGGAAACATTCCTTTTACACCGCCGTGATTTCCCGTTCGGTGTCACGCAACTTCTTTCGCTCCTTGGAACTGGAGGGCCTTTACTCAGCAGTGCTGCTGCACGATATCGGCAAGCTTGTCTACGCCAAGTTCTTTCCCCGGCACCATGCTGCCCTGACCGAATTCACTATCGCCCAGCAGTGCTTTTACAGCCAAGCCGAGGCACACTACGGCTTGCCCTCCCATCAGTCCTTCGGGGCGATCTTGTGCGAGCGCTGGAACTTGCCCGAGGCTGTGAGGCTGGCCTGCGAGCATCACGAACTGGATCAACTTGAAGACTTTGACACCCGATCCGAGCACGCCGAATTCCGGCTGGTCGCCTGTGTATCCAACATGATGGCCCACTTGGCGGAAGGGTGCCTGAACAACGATCTGAAAGAGCAGCTCTTCGCCGCTCTTCAGGTGGGGCTCGAATGCAATCGGGATGAGTTGCTGGTTGCCATGGGCGAGGTCTACGAACTGCAGGAGTCGGTCGACTCTTTTTTGGGGAATCTGTAAGGGGTGTGGTGCATTTCGCGACACCTTGGGCGGGGCCGCTTTCCAGCTGGGCACGAGTCGGGAAACCGGAGACCGGAGACCGGCAGAGGGGAGGCGGGAAAGTCAATGCGGCGCAGCCTTGAGGCGGCATCAGCCATTCCCGATTTTGGCTATCCAGGGTTTCGGAGTCCTCCGCCGAAACAAAAAGACAACGAAAATCAGGCGAAAAGGGCGCGAAAAGGATTCGTATGTTGAAGGCCTGCTCTTTACCCAAATCCCATTCTCCCTATAATGTGGCTTCCGGTTCGCCGCCGGAAAGGGAGAAAATTGTGCTGGATCGATTGGGAGACCTGAAACGCAGCTGCTATTGCGGAGAGGTGGACGAGTCTCAGGAAGGAAAGCGGATAACGGTGATGGGCTGGGTGGAGACCCGCCGCGACCTGGGCCAGCTGATCTTCCTGGACCTGCGCGACCGCCAGGGAGTCGTGCAGGCCGTCCTCAGCCCCGGGCGCCCAGAAGCCCTGGCCCGGGCCAAAAAGATTCGATCGGAGTACGTGGTGGCCGCCACGGGAACCGTGGTCAGGCGCTCGGATGAGACGATCAATCCCTCCATGCCGACCGGCAAGGTGGAGATCCATGTCGATGATCTGCGGGTACTGAACCGCTCCGAAACGCCTCCCTTCGCCTTGGGGGACGGAGCCCCGCCTGCGGAGGACATCCGCCTTCGCCACCGCTTTCTCGACCTGAGGCGCCCCGCCATGCAACGCAACCTGGTGCTGCGCCACCAGGCAGCTCTGGCAGTGAGGCGATTCCTGGATAAAGAGGGATTCATCGAGATCGAAACCCCCGTGCTGACCCGTTCCACACCTGAGGGGGCACGAGATTACCTGGTTCCCAGCCGCCTTTACTCAGGACAGTTTTACGCCTTGCCCCAATCGCCTCAAATTTTCAAGCAGATCCTGATGGTCTCGGGATTCGACCGCTACTTTCAGATCGTGCGATGCTTTCGCGACGAAGACTTGAGGGCCGACCGGCAACCCGAATTCACTCAGGTCGACATCGAAATGTCCTTTGCCCGTCCCGAGATGGTCTTTGACTTGGTGGAACGCCTGCTGGAAGGCGTGTTTGCTTTGAGGGGAATCCCTCTCCACCGTCCCCTGCCCCGCCTGCGCTACGGCGAAGCGGTGCGGCGATTCGGCAGCGACCGACCCGATACCCGCTTCGGACTGGAGCTTTGCGATGTGAGCAAGGCCTTTGCCGAGACGCCTTTCCAGATTTTTCGCAAGATTGTTTCAAATGGAGGCCTGGTCAAGGGAATCGCCTTGGCTGGCGGCGCCCGCTATTCGCGGCGTGAATTGGATGAGCTGAGCCAGGTCGTTCAGACCCTTGGCGCGGCGGGGCTGGCCTGGATCAAGCGGCAGGAGTCCGGCTTCAAGAGTTCGCTGCCCAAGGTTGTCGAAGCAGCAGAACTGGAGATGGCTGCCCAGATGGGCGGCTTGAAGCCCGGCGATATCCTGCTGATGGTGGCGGGCACTCCCCGCATCGTCCACGACTCGCTGGGCGCCCTGCGGCTGCATCTGGCCCGCCTGGAAAACCTCATTCCCGAAGGCCGTCACGACTTCCTTTGGGTTTACGACTTTCCGCTCTTTGACTGGAATGACGACGCAAAGCGCTGGGAATCCCTGCATCATCCCTTCACTTCGCCTCACGAAGACGATGTGCAGCTTCTCGAGACCGATCCGGGCTCGGTGCGCTCCAGGGCTTACGACGTGGTCCTCAACGGCTTGGAAATCGGGGGCGGGTCGATTCGCAATCACGAGGAGGAGGTGCAGAGAAAGGTCTTTGACGCCATGCAGATCCATTCCGATGAGGCCCAGTCCAAATTCGGCTTCCTGCTTGAGGCGCTGCGCTATGGCGCCCCTCCCCACGGAGGGATCGCCCTGGGGCTGGACCGGATCGTGATGCTGCTGGCAGGCGAATCCTCCATCCGCGAAGTCATCGCCTTCCCCAAGACGGCCCGCGCCCAAGACCTGATGTGCGGCGCCCCGTCGCCGGTCAGCGACCGGCAATTGCGCGAATTGCACCTGAAGGTCCGCTGAGAGCCCCGCAGTCACAGAGGACAGCGAGGATGAAGAAACAAAGGGTTCTGCAGCCCGGAGAGTTCTTTCACAAGCAGCGCTTCGGGCCTGAAACGGTCAACCGGGGCGCGGTCCTGCTGGAGTGCGAGTGGTGCGGAGGGATCTTCGAGTCGGGAGTCATGCTGGGCGGCCTCTTCCGCTCGGGCGAGTTTCAGGGAGGCACTTTCTGGGGAGGGCTATTTGTGGACGGGCTGTGGAAGGCAGGGCGCTGGGAATGCGGCTTCGACAGCCAGGGCCGCTACCGCCCCCGCACCGACCATCCGCCACATGATGGATAGCTCCGGGCTAGAAGATGCGGTGCAGGGTGGCTTCGGCGATGGCAACCGGGTGAGTCAGGCCGAAGTTGTTGAGCACTTGGGGATGGATCTCGCCCAGGATTCCGCAGATGCCGTCGCCGGCTGTGAAGGAGGCGGCACGGCCGGGGACGAAG
>JANQFM010000034.1 GCA_028277865.1 Acidobacteriota bacterium | reverse complement strand
ATTTTCCACTGCAGCAGACCCGATTGCTGCAATGCATGCAGGCCCAGGCAGGGCAGGGCGGTAAAAAGCGTGGCGCGCTCCAATTCAGGGATGCCCAACCGGTCCAGAATGGACTCGCTGGCATCGTAGGCTTCCTCGATCTGTCGGCTGGTCAAGATCTTGCGCACGGGCAAGGGGTGATCCGGAGCCGATTTCAAATAGACCGTTTTGCCCTTGAACGACAGCGTTGAGGCGGGGATGGACGTTGCACTCCAGGCAGCGCTCTTGTCAGCCAGCAGATCCTGCAGGGAAATCAAGCTGATCAAATGCAACAGAGCCGCACGGTCGGGGCCATGGACCTGAAATTGATCGAAGATGGTTCGGACCATCTTCCAGGCCATCTTGAGGGCTTGGCGGTTGATCTCGGGGCTCATGCCATGCACACGCCTCTGCACAAAGTCCCAGCCTGACAGCAGGGCGGGAAGATTATTCCACTCCCCTTCCCAGAGTGCAAAGAAGGGAAGCCACAGAGACACCAAAGCGCAGAGAGCAGAATGCTTTTCTCTGATTCTGCTCTGTGCGCTCTGTGCCTCCGTGGCAAAGCGGCCCAAGCCGATTGTTGATTGGCACAGCCTGCTGGCATAAACTCAAGCCCGTCCAACTTGAGGTGTCTGATTACGAACAGCCGAGCGGCTCCGCGCCAAAGGGCTCCAAGAAGCTGGTCGGCGGTTCTTGGAGGAATTCCTGCATGTTGAAGAAATTCGGACTGCTGGCGGCATCCCTGGTGGCCTGGACAGCTATGGCCGCAGGACAGGGCGCCGCCGACATCGACAGCTTGCCCGGGCTCGGCTCGCCCGTCTTTGCGCTCACCGGCGCCACCGTTCACGACGGGACGGGACGGAGCACGGAAAATGCTGTCATCGTCATTCGCGACGGGCTGATCGAGGCCGTCGGGGCAAATCTGCAGATTCCGCCCGATGCGCGTGAAATCGACCTGAGCGGGATGCACGTCTATCCGGGACTCATCGATGCCCTGACGGAAAACGGGCTCAGAAGCTCCGGCCAGCGCTCGCGCCAAGGGGCGGGACAGGGCCGCGGCGGGCAGCCTGCCGGCCGAGGCGCAAGCGAGGCTGAAAACCCCGAGGGGCCTGGTCTTTATCCCCACATCCAGGCGTCCGACCTGATGGACGATGAGATCGGCGACAAGCTTTCATCCTGGAGGGACAGCGGCATACTGAGCGTCAACTTGGCGCCTTCGCAAGGGATCTTCATGGGGCAGTCTGCGCTGATCAACCTGGGCCAACATGAAAACGACCGGCTGATCGTTCGCTCTCCCACAGCCATGCGGCTTTCCTACCAGGGATTGGGGCGCACCTATCCCGGCTCATTGATGGGCGTCATCGCCCACGTCCGCCAAACCTTTCTGGACGCCCGCCACTACAGTGAGGCCTGGCAGATTTACCAAAGCAATCCCAGAGGCTTGAAGCGGCCTGAAACCGACCGTGCCCTGGCAGCTCTGCAGACGGTCGTCCGGGGCGAGTTGCCGGTCATCTTTCCAGCCAACCAGGTGCGCCAGATCCGCCGGGCTCTGGCCATGGCCGCCGATCACAACCTGAAGGCCATCATCGCCGGAGGCTTCGAGGCCGGGCAGACGGCTGAGGAACTCAAGCAAAGCGGGGTACCTGTCATCTTCAGCCTCGATTTCCCCACCCGGCCCAAGGACCAGCATCCCGAATTCAGCGAGGGATTGGAAGCCATTCGCTATCGCGTCAACGCCCCAAGGCAGCCCGCTTTACTGGAGCAGGCCGGCATCCCATTTGCCTTTTCCAGCGGGGGATCCCGCAACGCCACCGATTACCTGGGCGGACTGCGAAAAGTGGCGGAGGAGGGGCTTGCTCCTCAGGCAGCCCTGAGGGCCGCCACCCTTTCGGCAGCCGAAATCCTGGGAGTGGACCAGCAGCTGGGCAGTGTCGAAGAGGGCAAGGTCGCCAACCTGCTGGTGACCGACAAGGACTTGTTCGACAGCTCGGCCGCCGTCCGGCACGTTTTTGTGGACGGCGTAAAGTTTGACATCCCTGAAAAGAAAAAGCCCGCCAGACGGGGTGAAGACGAGGGGCTGCCGGTGGACGTAGCCGGCCTATGGGACGTGGAAGTACTCACCCCTGAAGGAAGCCAGAGCATGCAGTTTGACCTGCAGGTTTCGGGAAGCGCTCTTTCCGGCCATGTCATCTCCCCCATGCTGGGAGAGGTCGAGATTCTGGACGGAACAGTGGACGGCTCGTCCTTCAGCTTCAAGATCAACGTCGATTTGGGCAACGGACCGACCGAAATCAACATCTCGGGATCGGTTTCCGCAAACGAATTGAACGGCAGCGCCGACGTGGCAGGGCTGGGCTCGGCACCCCTGGAAGGGCGCAAAGCGCCGGGTCAGTACCGTTAAAAGGAGAGAAACGATGAAATTGAAATACGTTGCCGCCATTTTGATCCTGATCGGGACTTCGGCCTTGGGCAGCGACATCTTGATCCGCGACGCCAACATCATGACCGTCTCGCAGGGAACCATCCGCAACGGCTCGGTCCTGATCCGCGACGGAAAGATCGCCGCCGTTGGCAGCGGCATCGAGGCGCCCGCCGATGCTCAGGTGGTCGACGCCTCGGGCAAGTGGGTCACTCCCGGCATCATCGACTGCCATGCCCACATCGGCCTGGATTCCATCAACGAGGGCGGCCTGGCCGTCTCGTCGATGACAGGAACCGAAGACGTCATCAATCCCACCAACTTCACCATCTACCGCGACCTGGCCGGTGGCGTCACCACCGCCAACCTGCTGCACGGCAGCGCCAACCCTATCGGGGGCAAGAACCAGGTCGTCAAGCTGCGCTGGGGCAAGAGCGCCGAGGAGATGAAGTTCAAGGGCGCCATGCCGGGCATCAAGTTCGCCCTGGGCGAAAACCCCAAGCGGCGGGGCATCCCCTTGTTCGCCCGCGGAAACCCGCGCCGCTACCCGTCCTCCCGAATGGGTGTCGAAGACGTGATCCGCTCCTCCTTCAACCGAGCCCGCGCCTATCAGGCCGAGTGGAAGGAGTACGAGCGCATGAAGGCCGACGGCGTGAGCCCCCTCATCCCGCCCCGGCGCGACCTGCAGCTGGAGCCGCTGGTTGAGATCCTGGAAGGCAAGCGGCTGGTGCACTCCCACTCCTATCGGGCCGATGAAATCCTGATGCTGATCCGGGTGGCCGAGGACTACGGATTCAAGATCGCCACCTTCCAGCACGTCCTGGAGGGCTACAAGGTGGCCAAGGAGATCGCCGCTCACGGCGCGGGCGCCTCCACATTCTCGGACTGGTGGGCCTACAAACTGGAAGCCTATGACGCCATCCCCCACAACGCCGCCATCATGGTGCGCAAGGGCGTTTTGGTCTCCATCAACTCGGACAGCGGAGAGGAAGCCCGCCACCTCAACCAGGAAGCCGCCAAGTCCATGCGCTACGGCGGGCTGGACGAAAACGAGGCCCTGGCCCTGGTCACGCTCAATCCGGCCAAGCAGCTGCGCATCGACGACCGGGTGGGCTCGATCGAGCAAGGCAAGGACGCCGACCTGGTCATCTACAACAACTATCCCCTCAGCGTGTACGCCATTCCCGAACAGGTCTACATCGATGGCGAGCTTTACTTCAGCCGCGAAATGGACCGGCAACGTCAGGCCAAGCTCGAGGAGGAAAAGAAGCGGCTCATGGAGTTGGACAAGTCCAAAAAAGGCGCCAAGAAACCCAAGGCTGAGGACGTCGATGTCAAGGCCTCAGCGGTCGAGACCCGCATCCAGGAGGGCAGCCATGAATAAGCGATCCGCAATTGATCCTTTGCTTCGAAACGTCCTGTTGGCCGCTTTGTTCGCATCGGCCTTTTCGCTGCCCGCCCTGGGGCAGTCCTATGCCATCACCAACGCTCACATCCACCCCGTATCGGGTCCGGACATCGAGCGCGGGACCGTTTTGGTGGTGGACGGCAAGATCGCCGAGGTGAGGTTGAGGAACTTTGCGACGTCGTGGA
>JANQFM010000250.1 GCA_028277865.1 Acidobacteriota bacterium | reverse complement strand
CACGAAGCGCTCCGCCGTTGCCCCGGGGCGGCCCAGGTAGCCCCGCGCCAGGCAGGCGCCGCCGATGAGCAGCTCGGCCGAGGCGCCCAGGGGCGCCGGGCGGCCCCGCCGGTCCAGCAGGCAGGCACGGGTGCGGGAGATGGGGCGGCCGATGGGGGGCAGGTCCGGCCAGGTAGCCGCCCTTTCCGCCGCCAGGCCCAGGGGCTCGTCCGTCACCACATGGCTTTCGGTGGGGCCGTAGAGGTTGTGCAGGCGGCAATGCGGGTGCCTGCCGAGCCAGCGGCGCACGGTTTCGGTCAAACGCAGCTGCTCTCCGGCAGCGAAGATGCGCTCCAGCGGGCCGGACCCCTCTTTCGGGCCTCCCGTCGCCGCCAGCTGCTCCAGCGCCACGAAGGGCATGAACAGCCACTGCACACCCTGGCGGCGGATCAGGCGGGCCAGAGCCCGCGGATCCCGGCGCGTCGCCTCGTCCACCAGCGCCACCGTCCCGCCCGAGCACCAGCTTGAGAACAGCTCCTGGAAGGAGGCGTCGAAGCTCAGCGAGGCGAACTGCAGGGTCCGCGCCGGAGTGCGCAGCCCGGGCAGGCGCAGCTGCCAGGCGATCAGGTTCGAGAGCGCCCCGTGTCCCAGCGCAACCCCCTTGGGGCGGCCCGTCGATCCCGAGGTGTAGAGCACGTAGGCCAGCTGATCCGGCTCGGTCGCTTCCCTAGCTGACGGCCCGGCATCCGGCCATCCCTGGCTCAAGCAAGTCATCTCGACACCCGCCGGGCAACCGGGCCAATCGGAATCAGAAGCCAGCAGCAGGCGCGCCCCGCTGTCCTGGAGCATCAGGCGCTGGCGCCCCTCCGGGTAGGCCGGGTCGATCGGCACGTAGCAGCCCCCCGCCGCCAGGATCCCCAGCACGGCCTGCACCATCTGCAGGCTGCGCCCCATGCGGACGGCCACGGGCGCATCCGGCCCCGCGCCCCGGCTGCGCAGCCAGCCGGCCAGGGCCAGGCTGCGCCGGGACAGCTCGCCGTAGCTGAGGTGCTGCCCCTCATGCAGAGCGGCAATTCGCTGAGGGGTCTCCACGGCCTGGATCTCGAAGCTCTGCTGAACAGGCCGGAAGCCTTCGGGTCCGTCTGCTGGAATCCACTCCAGCAGCAGCTGATGCCGTTCCGCCTCCGCCAAGATGGGCAGCTCCTGAACCCTCTGGCGGCAATCCTGCCCCACAGCCTCCAACAGCCTCTTCAATTGACGGAGCAGGCGCTGCATGGTGGTGCGGTCGAACAGGCCCCGGTCGTAGGCCAAAATGCCGTAGAGGCCCTGATGGGGCTCTTCCCAAAAGTGCAGCTCCAGGTCAAAGCGTGTGGTGCGGGCCTGCAGCTGCAAGGGGAGAATCTCCAAGCCTGCCATGCGCAGCCCCTGACGGGGCGCATTCTGCACGGCGAAGAGGATCTGGAAGATGGGGTTGCGGCTCAGGTCGCGCTCAGGCTGAAGCTGCTCGACCAGCTTCTCGAAGGGCAGGTCCTGGTGGGCATAGGCCTCCAGGGCCGTCTCGCGCACCTGCTCCAGCAATTGCTCAAAAAACGGGTTGCCGGAAAGGTCGCTGCGCAGGGCCAGGGTGTTGACGAAAAACCCGATCAGCTTTTCGATTCCCGGGTGGTTGCGGTTGGCCACCGGCGTTCCGACAACAATGTCATCCTGGCCCGTGCAGCGGTGCAAAAGAGCCTGAAAAGCGGCCAGCAGCAGCATGTGCAACGTAACCCCTTGCCGCCGGCTCAATGCCTTCAGATCTTCGGAGAGTCGGCTGCCGAGCCGGAATGGAATCTGATCTCCTCGATATTGCTGCAGTTGCGGACGGGTCCGGTCAGAGGGCATTTCCAGGCTGGCAGCATCGCCCAGGCGCTCCTTCCAAAAGCCGATCTGCCGATCGAGTTCGCCGCCTTGCAGCCACTGCTGCTGCCAATGGGCAAAGTCGGAGTACTGGATGGGGAGGGGAGGGAGCAGTTCGCAGTTCGCAGTTCGCAGTTCGCAGTTCGCAGAGTCGTCCAAGGTCCTCTTTTCCTCTTCCTCTTCTGTCTCTCTCTGCGTCTCTGCGCCTCTGCGTGACCCTCCGCCCCCTGCCTCATAGAGCGCTGAGAGTTCGCGCAGGAAGATGCCCATGGACCAGCCGTCGGCGGCGATGTGGTGGACGGTGAGCAGCAGGGCGTGCTCCTGCTCTGCCAGGCGCGTCAGGGCAAGGCGCAGCAGCAGCCCGCCCGAGAGGTCGAAAGGCCGCCCGGCCAACTCCGCTCCAAGCTTTTGCAAGACCGACTCGCGGCAACCGATTTCCAAATCCCCCAGGTCCACCTGATGGATTTGCAGCTCTTCGGGCGCAGCCAGTGAAGGAAAAGGACGGCCTGCACGGGAAGGAAAGTTGGTGCGCAGCACTTGGTGGCGGCCAACGATCTCTTCCAGGCTGCGCTGCAAGGCTCGGACGTGCAGGGGGCCGCGAAGCCGCCAGGCAGCCGAGATGTTGTAAAAGGCCTTGCCCGGATTGAGCCGGTCGAGGAACCAGAGGCGCTGCTGGGCATAAGAGAGGACCGGCCTTGCACCAGCAGGGGCGGGACGGATGGGCGGGGGCGGCTTGTGCGGGACGGCCCTTTCGATGCGTCCCGCCAGATCAGCCAAACGGGGCGCTTCGAACAAGGCGCGCAGGGGCAAATCCAGCTCGAACAGCTGACGAACCCGGGCCATCAATTGGGTGGCCAGCAAGGAGTGCCCTCCCTGCTCGAAGAAGTGGTCCAGCACGCTGACCCGCTCGACACCCAAGACCTCCTTCCAAATCCGGGCCA
>JANQFM010000240.1 GCA_028277865.1 Acidobacteriota bacterium | reverse complement strand
AGGGAGTCCTGGAGGTCCGGGCTGGCGTATTTGTTCAGGACTGTCGAACTGTCGGAGTGATTTGCCCTACGCCTGAAGTTGCCTTTGCTCAAGCCACCGTTTGAAGGACAGCTGGCTCTCGCCCGAAGGCCTGCCGAGGATCAAATTCTCGACACTAATGTCCTCGTCCAAAAGGGGCCAGTGGATTCCGCGGCCCTTGCCGATGAGGCGCCAATCATTTCGTTCCTCGAGGGTGCCTCTGGAGAGTCGCGGATACCAAGCCAACGGAACCGAGATGACTCGACCGTCGCTGAGCTCCACGCAAAGGGAATCGTCCTCGACGTGGACATTGGCCGCTAGCAGGGTGCTGGTCTCAACCGTTGAAGAATGCATTCCAACTCTCGATTAATTGAAGGCTGTTCTGGCTGATCAGCCTTTCAATCTGGTTGATCTCCCTTGCCGAAAAACCATGGCTCCAGGCCAGACGAATCGGTTCGAGCCAGAATTTTGCAGTGCCGTCACCGCTTTCAACATGTACATGCGTCGGCTCGTCGCGGTCACCTGCATAGAAGAAAAGCGATAGGGGCGGCTCCGCAGAACCGTCGGCATCCCTCTGATTTTACCTTCCGCCGTCTGATCGGGCAACCGCGCAGCCGTGGACCTGATTGGAGGATGGAATGTGCTACCGGGTGCTGCGGGAGATCGGCTGTCGATCGAAGTTGGGCCAGGTCGATCCCCATGAGAATTGAGCCGAACGAAAGACAAGGGAGTGGCTCAAGGGATGACTTCGAAAGCCTGCCTGTTGCGGAAACGGTAGACCCGAAAATCACTGTCCAGGGTAAAGACGCGCTTGACGTTGAGGGCTTCCGCTGCCGCAACCAAAGTGGCATCGGCAAGGTCCATGGGGAGATCCTGGTACTTGGCCATCAAAGACCGGCTGCGCTTTCGCATGGGTCCGTCCAAGTCAACGAGCTGCAAGTCACCTCGTTCCAGCAGCTTCCACAGCGCATCCTGGGCGCTCCACCCGCCGGCGGATCCCAGCAGGTAGACAGCTTCGGTGAGGGCTGGCCAGGTGGTCACCATCGGTCCCGTCAAACTGGAAAGCGCCTGGGCACAAGCCTGGTGATCGGGCTCTCCCCGGTCAATGATGGCCACCAGGGGACCGGCATCAACGAGAATCAACTCCTCACCCCTTGTCGGCTTTGGAGGGCTTCCGTGAAGGCCTTGCCCGTTCGTCGGGCTTTCCCCCCCTCACTGCGGATGACTCCGGTGACATCGGCAAGCCGGGAGTCCAGCCGCTGCCCCAAGATCTTCTCGCAGCGCTCTTGAACGGCTGTACGAATAATGTTCGAAACCGGCTCTCCGCTGATCCTGGCCGCTTCTTCCAATCTGGCTTCCAAGGCCTTTTCCAATCGGACGCTCTTCATGGGATCTTCTCCAGCACGTATCACGTTCCACTGCCGAATGTATCACAGAGTGGCATCCTGTGAAAAGGCTAGATTTTGCTCTGAAACCTGGACGGAGGTCGGCACCGCCATGCATTGTGGACGATTGGCCACATCAGCTACGATCCAGCTTCTGGAGGCGACAGAGAACATGGACCTGCTCGAACGCATCACTCACGACCCCGAAGTCATGGGGGGACGCCCCTGCATTCGCGGTCTGCGGGTGACGGTTGGAACGGTCCTCGGGCTGCTTGCTTCCAACCACTCTCACGACGAGATTCTCAAAGCCTATTCGTATCTTGAGAAGGAAGACATCCAGGCGGCGCTCTCCTATGCCGCCTGGCGCACGAAAGAGGTGGATCCTTCTTCCTGATTCCTGACTCCTGACTTTTGACTCCTTTGCGTTCTTGCGACTTTGCGGCTTTGCGCGAAAACTCCTTTTCCTCCTCGTAGGTAGGCCTTGCAATTCTGATCCCGCCCGGCGCATGATCGGAAGCGCGGCTGCAGCGAAGGGATCAAAGATGAAGTGGCAAGAGCGAATCACTGCGGATCCCGAGATCCTGGTTGGAAAACCGGTGATCAAAGGGACTCGGATTGCCGTCGAGTTCGTCATTGACCTCCTCGCCCAAGGCTGGATTGAAGAGCAGATCCTCGACAACTATCCCCGCCTGACCCGCGAAGACATTTCAGCCTGCCTCTCCTACGCTTCGGACCTTCTGAAAAGCGAGCGGGTCTACCCTGTCCCGACCTGATGCAGGCAAATCCCAATTAGTAGGAACTGATCCGGTGGATTGCTGGGAGGGAAGCCGGTGAATCTGGGAGAGGTCAGGATGTTGGTCCGCGTTCGGAATTGCCTTGGGCGTTGAGGCGCCTTTCGACTTCTTTGAGCGAGACGCTGCCAGGCTCTTTGCTGCGCTCCTTGAGGAACTCGACGAAGGGCACGCTTTGGCCCAGCATGGCCACTTCCTTTTCGAACTCGTCCGCCTCCTCCAGGGTGTAGCTGTGGTCGTCGTCGGCCAGGATCAAAAGCGAATCCGATTGGGCCATGCGGAGGAGTTCCTGGATGGTCAGGGCCTTGCTTCTCAGGTCGACGGTCTTCACAGCCGTATTCCTCCAATTGCCTTCATGATGGTTCGACTCGCCCCCTTTGCGCCAGGACGCTCTTTCCCAAATCTGTCGTGCGGTACCTCTGTTTGGAGCTTCGCGGCCTGTCCGGCACCGTCATGGCCAGCAGGCCCGCCTCCAGCATGGGACGCACTACCTGGTTCAAGAACTTGGTACGGTCGGTTCGCCCACTTGACCGCATCAGTTCGATCAACGGCTGCGGGTCGACGGCGGCGCCCAGTACCAACACTTGGTGCCGACTTAGTGCCAACTTAGTGCCAACTTGGTGCCTTGGAGAGGCACTAAGTCCCACAGGCACCCGAAATGTGACGATGAGCGCTCCGCCCTGGTCCTCGAATGTGGGGGCTGCAATGCCGTGACGGCCACACTCTTCAATCACCCGATTGGTTCCCCGGCCCCAGATCTCCACGGCACCAGTTCGATGGAAGGTGTCGGCGATCAAAGGGTTGCGAGGCTTGGAAAGATGCGGGCCGGAGAGCATCTCTACCGTGATTCCGGTCGGCAGCCGGCCAATGCTCCGGATCTCGATCCGATCGTCAAAAACGGCGATGGCCACGTAGCCGCTCGGATCGGAGTAGTCGCGGTGCATGACGGCATTCAACAGGATCTCCCGCAAAGCGCTGGACGGGACCGGCAGGCGGTCCTCGCGAAGGATCTCTCCTTCAGGAAAATAGGCTGCCAGCGGCAGGGTGCGGTCGAGAAAAGCCATCCCCTCGCGGACCATGGCGAAGGCGTGAAG
>JANQFM010000018.1 GCA_028277865.1 Acidobacteriota bacterium | reverse complement strand
AAGGAGGATCTGAGCCACCGCAACGAGCACACCATCGAGTTCCAGGTGCTCTTCCTGCAGCATCTCTTGCGCGGACGTCCCTTCAAGATCCTCCCCGTTTTGGTCAGTTTCTCCTACCTCGATTTCGAGCTGAAAGAGGTGGCAGCCCGTCAGCAGAGGCTTTTCTGGATCTTCGCCCAGGCCCTTCAAAAGGCTGAGAGCCAATCCGGCCGCAGGATCTGCTACATCGCCAGCGTCGACCTGGCCCACATTGGATCGCGTTACGGAGACCAATTCCGCCCTTCCGATGAGCATATTCAACAGGCTCTGGCCCGCGACGCCGAGATGTTGAACGAAGTGCTGGCAGGCAATCCGGGCGGATTTTTCGATTACGTCCGGGATGAGGAAGACCGTCGGCGCATTTGCGGATTCTCTCCTCTTTACACGCTGCTGACTTTGTTGCAGGGGCAGCAGGGGGAGTTGCTGGATCACACTCAAGCGGTCATGGACGACAGCGGCTCGTTCGTCACTTTCGCCAGCGCGGTGGTGCGGTAAAAGGGAGTTTCGCGCCAAGACGCAAAGGGCGCTCCAGCCATCGACAACCGCAGCGGTCCCGCCGCGTGGTGGACCACGCGACGAAGCCTAACCATTTCCACCTTTAGACCGAAGTTCTCTTGTAAAGGTGAGAATACAGATTCGAGCATTTGCGCATCCAGCAAGAAGCTGGAAAACTCGAAAGCTGCCTTCGCCCATCATACAGTCTGGTACAACTCCTGCAGGGTCCATCTGACGTTTCGCTGGATTCCCGCTCAGGATGCGGGGATCATGGCTTCTATCGTGGAAAGAAATGGAGGACGTGTTGGAGACAGGTCGATTGGCCAACATTAGACAGACCACTCTTTTTGGTGTAGAACCAGTCCAACGAACTGGTTCAGGGTGATGAGATAGACTTCCAGAGTGGACCTGACGATGAGCACGGAGAAATTCACCGTAGCCTATGACGGCCCTGCCTTGCGCGACGGGTCAATGGATGTTCGAGACCTTGCTCCGGCATTGCTGGCCGTTGGGCGGCTCTGCGAAGAAGCAAACCGGGTAGTTAACGAGGACAAGGCCAAGGTTGCTGTCCGTGTTGTCGCGAATTTCGAAGAGGGCTCTTTCGAAATCAACCTCTCCTTAGCCCAAGACCTCATCGAGAACGCAAAGACGTTCTTCAATAAGGACGAACTGGCGACAGCCAAGCAAATCCTCTACTGGCTAGGCTTCATCACCGGCACCGCCACGCTCCCCGGCCTCTTCAAGCTATTGAAGCGGCTGAAAGGGCGGCAGCCCAAGAAAATGACCTGGCTGGAGGATGGCAACGTTCAGTTTGTGGTTGCCGAAGGAGAGATCTTCAAGGTTCCCGCCGCCGTTGCCAAATTGGCCCAAGACCAAGGGACCAGGCAGGCCGCTGTCGATATCCTGTCTCCACTCTCCCAGGGCCGAATCGACGAGTTTCAGACAAGGATAGATGGCAAGACCGAAAATGCGATCACTGCCAGCGAAGTTGACTGGTTCATACCTCCTGAGCCGAGCAGAAAGGACCGAAAGAAACTTGACGAGTACACACACGAGCAGCATTTCAACATCTCGATGGTGACATTCAAAGAGGGTAACAAGTGGCGTGTCTCTGACGGCCAGCACGAGCTGAACGTTACGGTAGCCGACAGGGAATTCATGGCCAATGTCCAGGCTAACCGCCAGCGATTCGGCAAGGACGACTACATGAGAGTCATGCTGAAGACAACGACTTGGCAAGAGCCTGATGGCAAAATCAGAACGGAGTACGAGATAGTTGAAGTCTTGGAGTACTTCAAGGCGCAGCCGCGACCAATTCAGCTAGACCTACTTGATGACCAGCCCTGATCTTGAGAGATGGAGGATATGCTGACGGCAACCTAATCGGAGTCGCCATTCCTGCACACAACCCACCGCTGAAGAGCCGCTCGAATGATCCTCTGCCGGTCTTCAAGCTGCACGACTGCACTACCTCCCCTTCCGCATCCAATACCACCGCATAGCTGCGCTTGTCCCCCAAGTCCAACCCCGCCGTCCGTTCGGGGATTCCCTTGCTATAATCCAACATGGTCAGTACCTCCTTGGGGCTTCGACCCCGTTCAATTTGGCAGACCATTATTCGGTACTGCGCTGACGAGGGGGTCTGACCTTCTCATCCCTATCTTGGCGCGAAATCCGCTTCGTTTCGTGCTCAGCCAGCCGGGCGGAGTGTCAGCGAATGGACTGGCTCGCCGGGCAAGAAAGGGGTTGGCTTGCCTTCCACCCAGGCGGAGTGGGAATCGCTGTAGTGGGGCGAGAGGGGGTGGCCGCTTTGGCCGCCCGGCATGTGGAAAATGCCTTTCTCTTCTGCGCCGGGAGATACCACCATCCGTTGGGATGCGCCAAAGGAGGGTGCCTGCAGGCGAGGCGTGATGTTGTCGCCGGGCATTTCGGCGCTCGGCATGTCCAGCCAGGCGCCCAATCCCAGGGCGGAGCTGAGAGGATGCTGGATGGACGACTGGTTGAGCCGGCCCCAGGTCTTTTCCGACAAGGGCCTGCCGTCGCGCTGCATGGCCTGCTGAACAAGGCCAAGGACGGAGACCATCAACTCCTCCCAACTTGTGTATTCCGGATCGAGCAGGTGCTGGGGCCTTTGCGTCACCAGCTTCCAGAGCGGCCCTTCCCATTGGGGGAATTCGTTGGTGTAGCTGAATCGCGCATCGACCTCGAGGCAAGGCGCCAGCAGCCCTCGGAAGGCCTGATCGGCCAAGATCAATCGAAATGCGCGTAGAATCCGGTATCCCACCGAGTCGACGCAGGCACAGCCCTGCCACTCCTCCAAGTGGCGACGGACCTCGGCCAGGCCTGGACGGACTTGGATTGCCTGTGGCGTCAGCACTTCGAGGGCCAATTCATGCCAGCGCTGCAGCAGTACGGCCCGGGAATCCAGCTGGATCTGCAGCATGTCCTGGGGCGTGGCCTTTTCGATCTGCAGCAGGGCGTCGCGGATCTGCTTTGCACGGGCGCCCAGGCTGTGTCCGTCATCTCCCAGCAATTGATGCGCCTCGCCGCCCACCACCCTGTTGTTGGCCGTCCAGATGCGTCCCTGCTCAGGATTGATGAGCCTGGGCATCTCGGAGGGATCGAGCAGGCCGTCCCAGCGTCGGCTGCCGTCGGCCCAGGAGCCGGGGAGGCGCCCTTCGAAGCCGACACGCCTGGGCAGCCGTCCGGCGATGGTCCAGCCGATGTGCCCTTGGGCGTCGGCAGCCACGAAGTTCAAGGTCGGCACGCCCATGCGGTTGGCCACCCGCAGAGCATCATGCAGGCTTTGCGCCGTCTCCAAGTCCAACACGTCCATATTGAGGCTTTCCGGGAAGTGCGCCACCCATCGAAAGGCTCGTGGACGCCCTTGGGCATCGGGCGGCAGCACAGGCCCCCAGATGGTCCACAGAACCTCAAGCTGCTCCGAGTCCCCCCCGCTGCTGTTCAATGTCTCGCTG
>JANQFM010000196.1 GCA_028277865.1 Acidobacteriota bacterium | reverse complement strand
GCAGTTGGCAGTTGGCAGTTGGCAGTTGGCAGTTGGCAGTTGGCAGTTGGCAGTTGGCAGTTGGCAGCAGGATGCTACATTCTGCGGGCCTTGGGCCTTGGGCCTTGGGCCGATGCTTACAGTTTGCGTACCCGGCTGCCCCCCAGCAGGTAGATCAACGCCGAACTGCACAGGATGAGGCTGTTGATCAGCAGGGCGGTGGTGGGCGAAAAGGCGGTGGCGGTGACTCCTGTCAGCAGATTCCCCAATGGCATGGCACCCCGAAAGGCCAGCATGAAGATGCTGGAGACGCGCCCCCGCATTCTTTCGTCCACGGTCAATTGAACCAGTGAATTGACGGAGGCGATCAAAATCATCATGCTCATTCCGCCCAAAAAGAGCAGCACGAAGCTCAAGGGCAACAGCCTGGAGAGGGTAAATGAGGCCAGCACTGCAGAGAAGAACAGCTGCACCACCAGGGTGGCCAGCCCACGCCGCTGCAAATGCGAGAAGTGGGCATAAAGCAGAGCGCCGATGACCGATCCGGCACCTGAACAGGCCATCATGTAGGAATAGGCGCGCGCTTCGGCGCCGAAGACCTGACCGGCGAAAACAGGCAGCATGGTGAGCAGCGGGATGGCGCAAAATGCCGACACGAACCCCAGTACACTCAGTTGCCAAAGGGCGCTGCGTTGCAGCAGATAGGAAAGCCCCTGCTGAATGTCCCGGAAGACCGAGTTGGAAGAGGCTTTGGGGCGGAAGCGGGTCTGGATCAGGTTGAGGGTGATGATCACCGCCACGAAGGAAAGCCCGTTGAAGGCAAAGCAGTAGACGGCGCCCACCCAATCCAACAGGACGCCGGCCAGCAAGGGGCCGATCATGCGGGCCAGGTTGAACTGGATGGAGTTGAGGGCGATGGCATTGGGCAAATCTTCGCGATCCACCAAGGTCGGGATCAGTGCCTGGTAAGCCGGCCCTCCGAAAGCTTGTGCGGTGCCCACCACGAAAACCAACACCAGGAAGTGCCAGATGGCGATCACATCCCAGTAGACCAGGGCAGTCAGGGTGAAGGCGCTGGCCATTTGGATGTACTGGGAGCCCAGCAGCAGCTTGCGCCGTTCGATGCGATCGGCCGCCGCCCCTCCGATCAGAGTGAAGAGGATGAAAGGCAACTCTCCCAAAAAGGCGGTCAGGCCCAGGTAGAAGGGAGATCCCGTCAGCTGGTAGACCAGCCAGGCCTGGGCAATCTGTTGGGTCCAGGTGCCGGTGGTGGAGGTGAATGCGCCGATCCACTGGAGGCGGAAATCGCGGTAGCGGAAGGAGCGGAAGGTGCGTTGGCTGAAGGAGGAAAGGACGGAGCTTCGGCCATCAGGCGGCGAGGCCGCTTGCAGCGAACCCTGTGAGGGGGCGGCCTTGTCTTGAGCCATCGGCCCATTATAGGGAACAATGGAGGCTCCTCGCGGCGGTGCCGGCTAGCAGCGGTTCACTCAGGGGTCGCTGACTGGAAAAAAAGGGAGCGCCCGCATCCTGAGGTTGTCGTATGAGGGCGGCAAGAGCAGATTCACGCAGAGGCGCAGAGGCGCAGAGGACGCAGAGAAGACAAAGATCAGCACCACTGGTTATTGCCGACCGGTGCATCGGGACGAGGATTGGACTTTATCGACAGCCTCTCGACACGCGGGCGTCAGAATTTGGCAGGCACGTAGCCCGGCTTGTGGCGCAGGCGCAGTTTGGGTGGGAGGTCTTCACCAGGGTTGAGTTTGACCTTGATCTTGCGCCAGTCATCGCCCGGGCTGCGGTCGGTGCTGCGGTAGCCCAGCACGTACTGGCTGCGCAGCTCGGTGTGGATCAGGTCGGCGAAGTAGTCTAGCTGCGTCAGGCTGGTGGGGAAGAAAGGGCGCCCGCCGCTCAGGCGGACCAGTTCCTTGATCACTCCGGCGCCGTAGCCGACCTCGCCCCGCTCGCCGATGACGTAGATCTGGACCGGGGACTCGCGGGCCATGTCGCGGACTTCGTTGAAGGTATAGCGGCTGCTGTTGTCCTCGCCGTCGGTCACCACGATCAGGGCCCGCTTGGGATGCATCGCATCCCGCATCTTCTCCAGGCCGACATAGACGGCATCGAACAAGGCTGTGCTGCCCTTCGGGTTGGCAAAGACGATCTTGTCGCGGACGTTGCTGCCGCGGGGGGTGAAGTCCTGGGCGATGGCGGTTCGGTTGTTGAAGGTGACCAGAAAGAACTCGTCGCGCGGATCTCCCTGCTCCAAGAATCGGACGATGGAATTGCGGGCGCTGGCGATGTTGTCCTTCATCGAACCGCTGATGTCGAGGATGAATCCTACGCTGACAGGGCTCTTGCCCGTACCGAAGTAAATGATCTCCTGTTCGACCTTGTTTTCAAATACTTGAAAGTCCTCAACCTTCATGTCGACGATATATCGGTTGAGCCGGTCGGTGACGGTGACGGGAACCAGCACCAGGTCCACTGAAGCCCGAAAGACCGGCGGCCCCTGCTTCTGGTCGTCAGGTCGGAATTCCTGTTTGGCTTGCCATGCAAAGATGAAGTTTGACGTCCCCAAGCCCAGCCCCAGAATCAGGAGGCTCCACCACAGGGGGAAGCGTCGGCGTGCAATGATGCTCATGATCAGTCTCCGCCAGCAGCGCCGATGTGCAGCATGGGGTCGCCCACAGGATCCCGCACTCGGCGAGCGGTTGGTTGTCAATTCGAGGACGGGGCTGCAGGGACCAGCCGCAGGTCTTGCTGTGTTTGAATGGTGATGGAAGCGCCCCGCGGCAGCTCATCGGGCTTGCGGTCCAGCAGGCCCAAGACCTTGTCCACGCCCAGCAGGACGACCGAACTGATGGT
>JANQFM010000014.1 GCA_028277865.1 Acidobacteriota bacterium | reverse complement strand
CGTAAAGGTGGTCCCTTCGGTGGGGCCGTACACGTGCAGCAGGCGCCGGGGGGCACCTTTTTGCAGCGCCTGCCCAACCCGGATCGGATCGACAGCCTCCCCTCCGAAGAGCAAGTGGCCCAGCGGGCCAAAGGCCTGCGGGATCTCGCGCACCACCTGGTTGAAAAGGGCTGTGGTCAGAAAGAGGGTGGTGAGCTGCTGCTGCGCGATTTGATCGGCGAGGCGCTGCGGCGACAGGGCCGTCTCCCGGTCGATCCCCACCAGGCAGCCTCCATTCAGCAAGGCTCCCCACACTTCGAAGGTTCCGGCGTCAAACGAGCTGTTGGAGGCATGAGCCACCCGATCCGAAGGATCCAGCCGGATGTAGTCGCTATCGCGCACCAGGCGTACGATGGCGCGCTGGTTCACCGCCACTCCCTTGGGGCGGCCCGTCGAACCCGAGGTGTACATCAGGTAGGCCAGGCTTTGCGGCCGGGTCCGGCAGGCGGGATCCTCTCGGCTCTCCAAAGCCGACTCCCCCCCATCCAGGCAAAGCGTTCGGTCGGATTCCACCGCCAGGGTTGCGCTGAATTCTCGGTTGGTCAGGACCAGGGAGGCGGCGCTGTCCCGCAGCATGAAGCGCTGGTGCTGGGCGGGATAGGAGGGATCCAGCGGCACATAGGCGCCCCCGGCCTTGAGGATTCCGGCCAGCGCCTGGGCCGTCTCCGGACAGCGCTCCAGGCACACGGCTACGGTGATTTCGGGACCCACTCCCCGGCGCTGCAGCCAGTGGGCCGTCTGGTTGGCGCGGGCGTTCAGTTCGCCGTAGCTCAACCACTGCTCCCCATAGGCCAGCGCTACAGCATCGGGCCTGAGCCGGACCTGCTCCTGAAAAAGTGCGGGAACCAGCCGCGGTGCCGGCAAGGGACGGTCCTGTCCGGCCCACTCGACCAATTGGTGGCGCTCAGCCCGGGTCAGAATGGGCAGCCGGGAGAGGCGCTGTTCCGGGGTGGCTGCGATCCCCGCCAGCAGGTTCAGCAAGTGCCGGCTCAGGCGGCGGATGGTGCTGCCGTCGAACAGTTCCTTGTCGTAGGAAAACATTCCCGCCAGATGCTCTTCGCCTTCCCAAACCACCAGCTCCAGGTCGAAGCGTGTGACTCGGGGGGCCGAAGGTTGGGGACGGACGCTCAGGTTGGCCATCTCAAGCGATGCCCGAGGAGCATTCTGCAGCGCAAAGATCACCTGAAAGAGCGGATTTCGGCTCAAATCCCGCTCCACCTGAAGGTGCTCCACCAATCTCTCGAAAGGCAAGTCCTGATAGGAGTAGGCCTCCAAAGCGTCCCGGCTGACCCGATCGACAAGCCGGTTGAAGGAGGGGTCGCCCGACAGGTCGCTGCGCATGGCCAGAGTGTTGATGAAGAGGCCGATCAGCCCTTCCGTCTCGGAGTGGTTGCGGTTGGCGATGGGCGAGCCGACCACGATGTCGCTCTGACCCGTCCAGCGCTGCAGCAAGGCCTGGAAGGCGGCCAGAAGCGTCATGTAAAGCGTTGCGCCCCTATGCCGACTCAGATCATTGAGGTCTTCGCTCAGCCGACTGGGCAGCCTGAAGCCGATCCGCCCGCCGCGGAATGCCTGCACGACCGGGCGCGGCCGGTCGGACGGCAGTTCCAAAACCCGAGCCCTTTCCAGCCGACGCGCCCAAAAGGAAAGATGCTCCTCAAGCACCTCGCCCTGCAGCCAGTCGCGCTGCCAAACCGCAAAGTCGGCATATTGGATAGGGAGGTCGGGAAGTGCAGGCAATTTCCGACCGGTATCTTCAGCCCCGGCTTCCTGCCCCTGGACCGCTGTTTCCCGCTCGTAAAGCGTTGTGATCTCG
>JANQFM010000011.1 GCA_028277865.1 Acidobacteriota bacterium | reverse complement strand
GGCTTGCTTCGGGCCTGGAGAAAGATCTGACGCTCTACCTTGACTTTCACCCGAAGCGTGCCTCAAAAACCCGCTTGGCCCAGCTTCGGAAGTACACCGAGAAGCATCCCGCAGGCTGGAAGAAAAGGCTTGAGCTGGCGCGCTTGCTGAATCGAACGGGAGAGCTTCCAGAGGCGATCATCCATTACAGGTTCGTGGTTCGCCGCCAACCCCTCCACCTGACTCCCTGGCTGGAACTGGCGGCAATTCACTCCAACCTGGGCGAAAAAGGCCAGGCGATCAGGACGTATCAGCAAGCTCTTCGTTCGGCCCGCCTGCCCGCAACCAAGCTCCACTTGACGGGATTGATCAGCGCTTGCCGCCTGCACTGGTCTGACGCCGGAGCGAACTTCAGCAAAGCAGCTCAGGCTGAGCCGGACAACGTCAGCCACTGGATCGTTTGGGGAATGACCTGCTTGGAGGCGGGATGGGCCAGTGCGGCAGTCGAAGCTTTGGATACAGTTCTGGAGGCCGACCGAGACAATGCGCTTGCCTGGGCATTGAGCCATGACGCTCTGCTGCAAGCCGGCCGCCCTCTTGAAGCTCGGCGCAGGATACGACGGGCAATCGAGCTGGATCCTGGCAACCTTGCTGCCTTGCACCGTTTGCTGGATCAACATTCCATGGCCGGGAAGGTTCAGGGCGAGGAAACCCGTGAGATGATTCAACGCCTTGAACGGCTGGTACCGGAAGCCGTTGCAACTCACCGTTCCATCGCCCTCTTCCGCCTGGCACGCGGTGAATGGCTGCAAGCCCAACAGAGCCTGTCTGAATTCGTCGCCGCCCACCCTTCCAACGCCGGAGCCTGGTCCGTCTTGGGCCGGATGCTGATCGGAGCAGGCAAGCCGGGTCCGGCCTCTGCGGCACTTCGACGGGCTCTGCAGATGGATCCCTCAGGCAGGGCAAGCCGCCAAGCTCTCTGCCGGCTGCTTGCCCGGTCCGGTCCAAGCACCGAACTTTTTCAGTTGATCGACGAATCCCTGAAGCTTTTCCCGCAAGACCCCCGCGTGATCCGAATGGCAGCCTTGACGCTCTCTTGCCACTGCAAGGACTGGCCACGCATTCGAGAGTTGCTCGAACGTACGACTCGCCTGGAACCCTCTTTGCCCGCAACCGCATTCTGCTCCGGCACGGTGCTGGCCAATTTGGACAGGGTACAAGAGGCGATCGAAGCCTTCGAGTCCGGCTGGCGTTTGCTGCCTTCCTCAGACGGATTCCATCTGTCTTCCCGGGCGGCGATGGCGCTCGGGCGGTGCTGGCGGAGAATGGGAAATCAGAAACTGAGCCGAGACTGGCTCCGCACTGCGTTGCAACACGCGGATTCCTACCGTGCCATCGCTCCCGGGCCAGCTCAGGCAATGCGCCGAGCGGCTCTTCTGGCTCTCGGCGATTGCCAGACGACCGCCGAGGCCTTCCAGCCCGCATGCATCAGCTCGGCAGATGATTGCCAGCCGTCAGGCTCTATTTTGCCCAGTGATCCGCGAAATCTTTAGGACTCATGTTGATGTCTCTGAGAATGGCTCGCAGGGTTCCGATTTTCAGAGGCCGGTTGCCATGCACAAGAACTGTCGTGTTTTGATGTCCGCGAGAAAAAAATAATGGCTGCCACGCACTCGGACAACTTGAAAGCCTTGCCTTCTCAAGAATTGAACCATTTGCCTGCCGGGTAACCGGGGAAGTTTAGGCACGATTCAATTCAAGCAGGTTTAAGGGGATTTCACGGATTGTCAGCGGAGAGTTGAGCCTGGACATGGCTTCATCAACACCGAAAGCTTCAATAAACCCAATCAGAGCTTCTTTCAGATCCAAAATGGCTTCGTCTTCGGTCTCTCCTTCACCGTACGCTGGGATATCGGGAACTCGAGCAGTGAAGCCTCCTTGTTCAAGGTCGGGAATCAGCTCTATGGTCAACGACTCCATGCTTTGATCCTACCACAATGGAATCATCGCCCAGGTAGCTATTGCGAATACGATGGCCTACAAAGCGTCCTCCGCGGTCTTTGCGCCTGTGGAGGAGATCGCCTGGGAAGGAAAAAACTAGGCAATCTCTGGAATAAACTAGCTGAGAGCGAAACCTGCTCCATCCTGCGGGCAAGACCTTGCAGAGCGTTTTTTGATAAGGGCATGGCTTCGGGCGCAGTATAGTTGATTCGAACGCATATTCCGAGGCGGAAGGGAGACTAACCGTGGCAAATGGATGTCCCCATCTCCCACACCTGTCAAACCGGGCGTATGTCGTACCTGCCAAGTCTGAGGCGTAAAAAGCCAGCACAGATGAGGGCGCTGACGAGCAGGGTCACGCCCCAAATCGACAACGTGGGGACTTGCTGTGTGGCCAGCAGGGTCACAGTGAGGGTATCTTCGGCGACACAGGATTCAAGGGTGCCTCTCAGGCGCAGCGTGACCTGACGGTCCACGGCCACAACAGGAGTATGCAAGATTGTCCGGGTGGAGAAGGGATCTCGAATCCGAAGCCCTGACAAGCCGCCACTGTCGAAGATGGACCAATGTCCACTGGGAGGAACTACCGCCCCTCCAAGCGCGCCAGATACCGACCCGTTCAGCTCGATTGACTGACCGCCCGTCACCGGATCAGCGCATCCAACATTGACGGCAATCTCGGTGCTTCCGCAGGTTCGGCTGACTGACACACCGGGAACGCACTCTCGCTGGCCGATCCGGACGCTCAGGCTTCTTGAATCGATGTTGCCATCAGAATCCAGCACTTCGACGGTGAAGGTTGGAGTGCTTGGGAACAGTGGCGCCAGGGCATCCAGATTGGCCGTGCATGTCGAGGTGCATCCAGTTGCGGTTAGAGTGCCGATCGAGGTGCCCTTTTCAAGCGAGCTGTCGCTTCTGAAGAAGGAAAAAGTCAGGCTGGGATCATTGTCGATGGCGCGCGCCGACAGTGAGATGATGCCGCCGGAAGGCACTGTGGAGGATGCGTTGAAGAAAGTGATGGCAGGTGGCCCTGCTCCGGTGCCGTCAGGTGAACATCCTAAGACATGCCGGGCGATGAAAAACCTGCCTTCGACAATCTTGATTTCAAACCCGGCTTCTTGAACAATGCCTGTCACCTGGATCACGACCGTTCCGCTCTCCACGCGTGGATGCTTGAGGAAGAAAAGGCGATTCTCTGTAGAGAAGAACCGAAAGTTTCCGGGGCAGAAGGTTCCGTTGCCGCCGATTCCCACGGCCTCAAAGCCGCCCCAGACATAGGCGGAAGGCGTGTCGTCCTGAATATCCAGGAATAACTCGATGCCAGAACCTCGGAAGGCCTTAGCCTCGCTGCTGCCATCGTTTCCAGCGTTGTCCGGAATCGCGACCAAGGAGAAGGTCGCGGGCGTCTGCTGTGCTTCGACTGCTACAACCTGTGCAAGAGCAGCCAACATCAGGATCAGAGGTTTTCGCCACTTGATTGCCGACTTCACTGCAGCCTCTATAGTGACATCAGGCCTGTAAAACCAATTACTAGTATCGTCACACTTTAAAACAAAAAATATCGAAAAAATTAGCAACGTGTCGTCTGCCTCAACGCTCAACACCTGCTCTTTCCCTCACAGCACATGCACAAAAAATTATTGGCGATCTTGGCGTCTTGGCGCGAAACCTCAAAATCCAGATCACGAAAGTTGCGCTTCCACTTGATTTTTTGGTGCAAAATGTTCACAAAGAGTTGGCAGGGAAAATGGGAGATCCTCAAGACAACCTCTACGACATCGCCATCGTGGGCATGGCGGGGCGCTTTCCTGGAGCGGACGGGCTGGAGGAATTGTGGGCCAACCTGCGTCAGGGCGTGGAGTCGATTTCCTTTTTCAGCCGCCAGGAACTGCACGAGGCGGGGACCGATCCGCAATTGCTGAAACGGCCCGGATTCGTGGGGGCGCGCGGGATTTTACGCAAGCCTGAGTTCTTTGACGCTCCCCTCTTCGGGCTCGGTCCCCGCGAAGCTCGCCTCATCGATCCCCAGCAGAGAGTCTTTTTGGAATGCGCCTGGCGGGCGCTGGAGGACGCCGGACTGGATCCGGATCGCTTTGAAGGGCGCGTGGGAGTCTTTGCCGGCGCCCGCATGAGCACCTATTTCCTCAACAACCTGCAGCCCCAGATCAACCGTCTTTCCGACCAGGTCAGCGAGATGGAGCTGATGCTGGGCAATGACCGTAACTTCTTGGCCACTTCGGTTTCCTACCGCCTCAATCTGCAGGGCCCCAGCATCAACGTGGCCACGGCCTGCTCCACCTCGCTGGTGGCCGTCCATCTGGCTTGCCAGAGCTTGCTGTCCAGCGAGTGCGACGCGGCATTGGCGGGCGGCGTGGCCATCCACTTTCCCCAAAAATCGGGCTATCTGCACCAAAAAGGCGGCATCTCCTCAGCGGACGGTCACTGCCGGGCCTTTGACGCCTCGGCCACGGGCAGCGTGGGAGGCGACGGCGCCGGTGTGGTGGTGCTGCGCCGACTGGAGGACGCCTTGGCCGACGGCGATCCCATCTGGGCAGTCATCAAGGGATCGGCCACCAACAATGACGGCTCGCTCAAGATCGGCTTTACGGCACCCAGCATCGAAGGCCAGTCCAAGGTCATCCGAGAAGCTCTGCAGATGGCCGGAGTCGATCCGGCCTCTATCGGCGCCATCGAGGCCCACGGCAGCGCAACGGCTTTGGGCGACCCGGTGGAGGTCCGGGCTCTGGAAAGGGTTTTCCAGCCCTCCAAGATGGCTCCGGGAAGCTGCGCGCTGGGATCGGTCAAGACCAACATCGGGCACCTGGACGCGGCTGCCGGAGTGGCTGGGCTGATCAAGGCGGTTCTGAGCATTCAGCACGGCATCCTGCCGCCAAGCCTGCATTTCGAAAAACCCAATCCGGAGATCGATTTCGAAAGCAGTCCGTTTTGCGTCAACACCTCCCCGCGGGCTTGGCCGGATTCCAGGTCGCCTCGGCGGGCCGGGGTCAGTTCCTTCGGGATCGGCGGCACCAACGTGCACGTGGTGCTGGAAGAATCGCCGCAACGCATAGCTTCGGGCGCCTCGCGGCCCCGCTGCCTGCTGCTTCTTTCGGCGGGCAGCCCCTCGGCGCTGGACCGTGTGACGGACAGGCTGGTCCGGCATCTGAAGGCGAATCCGCACCAGTCGCTGGATGACGTGGCCTACACCACCCAACTGGGCCGACGAATGCTCAACCATCGCCGCGTGGCGGTCGCCGCCGACTTGGCGGACGCGGTCGAAGTGCTGGAAAAGCGTCCGCCTGATCGCCTCGTCGACGGGATTCGGGACCGCAAGCGTCCCTTGGTGTGGATGTTTCCCGGCGTGGGCGATCACTATGCGGGGATGGCGGCAGAGCTGTACGCCAACGAGAAGGTATTTCGGGATGAGGCCAGGCGCTGCTTCGAAATTCTGAAGAGCCTACCCGAGGTAGATACGCTGCGGCGGCTTGAGGGAATGCTCTTTGACGGCAAAGCGAGGGCGCCCAGCCAGCGCTCCCATCCGGACATGGCCAGGATGCTGGGCCGGGTGGAGGACGAAGAGGCGCAATGGATGCAGCGCCCTTCCTTGCTCCACCCAGCCATCTTCGTCGTCGAGTATGCGCTGGCCAAGCTATGGGAGTCCTGGGGGCTGCGGCCCTCGGCGCTGATCGGATTCAGCCTGGGCGAGTTCGCGGCGGCCTGCTATGCGGGAGTCTTCTCGCTTGAGGACGCCTTGCGGATCGTAGTCCGCCGCGCTCGCGAGATCGAGCAATTGCCTGCCGGCGCCATGCTGGCCATCCCGCTGCCGCAACGCGAAACGAGCCGTCTGCTCGATTCCGGCTTGGCCCTGGCTTCGGTCAACGGCCCCCGGCTGTGCGTGGTTTCAGGGACTCCAGAGGCGGTTGAATCACTGCACAAACGCCTCCATCGGCAAGGTCTCGCAGCTCGACAGCTCCCCGCCACCCATGCGCTCCATTCCCCCTTGATGGCACCAGCCGCCCAGAAGCTTTCCGAATTCTTGCAACGAGTCGATCTCCAACCGCCCCGCATCCCCTATGCCTCCAACCTGAGCGGAAAGATGATCACCGGCTCTCAGGCTTGCAATGCGGAACTCTGGTCCAGGCAACTTTGCGGGACAGTTCGATTTTGGGACGGCTTATCAGCTATTTGTGAGAAAAAATCTCCAGTCCTGCTGGAGATAGGGCCAGGGCAAGGGCTCAGCTCGATGATCGGGCAGTCTCAGCCATCGCCCGATGACCCCAGCCTGCGCTGGACAGCGGTGGCTTCGCTGCCGGCGCACTATCAGCAATCATCCGATTCAGCTTTCATACTGCAAAGCCTGGGACGCCTCTGGCTCGTCGGCATCGCGGCTGATTTCAAGGCGCTGCACGACGGCGAACGACGGCCTAAGGTCCGCCTGCCCGGATACCCATTCGAACATCGGCGCTATTTCATCGATCCTCCCAGCACCACCCGCCAACAACCGCCTTCAAAGGTGCATAAGCCCGCCCAAGAGTCTCCGACCGAACAGAAGCGCCTGCCCGTCCGCCAGGAAAGGCGCAACGAAGTTCATCCCCGCCCCGCCCTGGCCACTCCCTTCGCCCTCCCGACCTCCGCTGACGAGCGCCGACTGGCCCGATTATGGGCTGATCTCCTTTGCTTTGAAGAGGTGGGAAGAGATGACAATTTCTTTGAGTTGGGTGGTCATTCGCTGCTGGCAACTCAAGTGATTTCTCGCATCCGGCAGCGCTTCGGGGTCGAGCTGACCTTCCAGGAGTTCTTCCAGTCCTCAACTGTGGCTGAAATGGCCGCTGTGATCCGGTCGATTCGCCGGTCCTCCGACCGCCGCCTTTCCCTGCCCCTTCAAACCACTTCGCGCGACGGCGAGCTTCCTCTTTCCTTCGCCCAGCAGCGGCTGTGGTTCCTGGATCAGCTGATCCCCCAAAGTTCCGTCTACAACATCCCCGCCGCCCTGCGATTGCGGGGGGACTTCAATCCGGCAGTCTTGGAAGCCTGTTTCAACGCAATCCTGCAGCGCCACGAATCGCTGCGAACCAGCTTCCCCGTCCTGGACGGCAAGCCGCACCAGCAGATCCACCCGCCTGCATGGCGCTTCCTTCCCCGAATCGATCTTTCCGCCCTCAATGGAACCCACCGGCAAAACGAGCAAAACCGATTGATACGGGAAGAAGCGGACCGTCCCTTCGATCTGGCCAACGGCCCCGTCATTCGGGCGGTGATGGTGATGGGGGAAGGGACTGGGTTCCAGGTTCCGGGTTCCGGGTTCCGGGTTTCAGATTCCGGATTCCTAAACCAGGAGCCTGATACCTGGAATCCTGAACCGTCCCCCTCTTCCGTTCTGTTTCTGACTCTGCATCATATCGTCTCGGACGGCTGGTCGATGGGGGTGTTGATCAGCGAATTGGTGG
>JANQFM010000087.1 GCA_028277865.1 Acidobacteriota bacterium | reverse complement strand
CGGCATGCCCGGCGCCGAGCACACCGACACGCGCGGCAACAACGCCGTCGCGGGCGTGCCGCCGTCCGCCACGGTCGACGGGGGCCCGGCCCTCGACTTCGACTTTCCCCTCGACCTCGGCCTGCCGCCGTCCGGGTACACGTCGGCAGCGGTCACGAACCTGTTCTACTGGTCGAACCTGCTCCACGACCTGCACTGGCACTACGGCTTCGACGAGGCCGCCGGGAACTTCCAGGAATTCCACTACGGTCCGGACCCCGCCGGCCAGGGCGACCCGTCTCTGCACTCTGGAGGATGGCCGAACCCCCCACCGGGGCGCTGCGGCTGCCGAATGTCCCCACGCCCTGCCGGACCACATCGGTATCCCCGTGGCGGACCACGATGTCTTCCATGGGGATCTGCAGCGTCTCGGCGGCGATCTGAGCCCAACTGGTGTGGTGTCCCTGCCCGTGCGGAGAGGTGCCGGTCAGTACTGTCGCTTTCCCGTTTGCCTGCACTTGCACCGATCCCATTTCAAAGGGTCCGAAGCCGCAGATCTCCACGTAGCAGGCCACTCCGATCCCCAGCAGCCTTCCGCCTTCCTGGCGACGCTGGACCTGCTCCCGGCGCAACTCGTCGTAGTCGGCCAGTTGGAGTGCCTTGTCCAAAGCCTTTTCGTACTCCCCGCTGTCGTAGTTCATTCCCAAGCCGGTCTTGTAGGGAAACTGATCGGGTTGGATGAAGTTGCGCCGACGCAATTGGACGGGATCCATCTTCAGCTTGGCGGCCAGCATGTCCATGGCCCGTTCGATGAGCAAGGAGGCTTCCGGACGACCCGAGCCCCGGTAGGGTTCGGTGCCCAGCTTGTTGGTGAAGATTCCCTGGGCGCGGGCACGCAGGTTGGGGATGTGGTAGCAGCCGTTGATCATCTGGCAGGTCAGCGGCGCCACGATGGGGGTCAGACGGGTGTAAAGGGCGCCGCAGTCGGCAGTCACCTGCACGTCCGCTGCGCTGAGCCGGCCCTGTCCATCGGCAGCCAGGCGCAGCACGGCCTGCTGGGCGCGTCCGTGGCTGGTGGTCAGGTAGTCCTCGCTGCGCGAGGCCGTCCAACGCACGGTACGCCCGTGGCGCTTGGCCATCCAAGCCGCCAAGACCTCCTCCGGGTAGGGGTTGACCTTGGCGCCGAATCCGCCGCCCACCTCCGGCGCCACCACCCGGATCTGCTCGGAAGGGATTCCCAGCATTTCCGACAAGTCGCCGCGCAGCATGTGGGGAACCTGGGTACTCGACCAGACGGTCAGTTTGTCGGACTCGGAGTCGTGGCTGGCCATCACGGTACGCGGTTCCATGGCCGTAGGAAGCAGCCTTTGGATGCGGGCCTTCAGTTCCACCACCACCTCCGCCTGGGCCATCGCCTCTTCCGGCTGCCCGCTGGAGTGTGTCCATTGAAAAGCTCGATTGCCGGGTGCCGAATCGTGAAGCTGCACGGCACCATCCGCCCGGGCCCGGTCGAGGCTTGCCAGGGCGGGACGCGGTTGATAGTCCACTGAAATCGCGTCCAGGGCGTCCTGAGCGGTGTAGGGATCTTCGGCCAAGACTGCCGCCACCGGATCTCCCACGCAGTAAACCCGGTCCTGCCGCAGGGGGTAATTGGGTGGATTGGCCAGCAGCTCGTACTCCCCCACCGCCGTCCCGCTCAGCACGGGAAGCGGCTTCTCCAGGCAGGGGATGACGTCGGTCGCTGTCACGACGGCCAGCACCCCGGGCAAAGCCAAGGCCGCCTGCGTATCGATGCCTGCGATGTCGGCATGGGCGTAAGGACTGCGCAGCAAAGCCATGTTGGCTGCACCCTGCATGGGGATGTCCGACACGTAAAGGCCGCGTCCGGTGATCAGATCGGGATCCTCGCGACGGCGGACCCGTGCGCCGATGAACTTGGGAAGTGGTGCTTTCACGGGCTCAATGTAGCAAAAAGAGGAGGTTCACGCAGAGGCGCAGAGACGCAGAGGAGGGGGAGGAGAAGGAGAGAGGAAGTCCAAGGTCTAAGGTCCAAGGCCAGCAGAGATCATAATCTGCCTGACTCCTGACTCCTGACTCCTGACTCCTGACTCCTGACTCCTGACTCCCGACTCCCGACTCCTACTCTCCCCCTCCTCTGCGCCTCTGCGCCTCTGCGTGAAACTCGGGAATTGACGGCCCCTCTTGCAGCCTTTATAAACAAGCCAGATGGCTGACACGGTTTCTCCTGAAGTCCGCAGCAGGATCATGTCGCGCATCCGCGGCAAGAACACCAAGCCGGAATTGGCGGTCCGCTCCTTCCTGCACCGCCTGGGACTGCGCTTCAGGCTCCACGCCAAAGGACTGCCCGGCTCACCGGACCTGGTCTTTCCCAAGTACCGCTACGTGGTTTTCGTGCACGGCTGCTTCTGGCACCAGCACCAGGGCTGCACCCATTCCGGAATCCCCGCCAGCAACCGCTCCTACTGGAAGCCCAAACTGGAACGCACCATCCAACGCGACATCGAGACCCAACTGGCCTTGAAGGAGAAGGGTTGGAACGTGGAGGTCATTTGGGAGTGCGAAATCGACGAGCAGCGGCTTTCGGATTTGGGGGAAAGGATCCGAAGCGCCCAGTAAGCCACCGAGACACAAAGGGCCACCTTCCGCGCGTTGAAGGACTGAATTTGCAGACCTACTGAGTGGGTTTATTCTCCGATCTCTGTGCTCTTTGTGCCTCTGTGGCCATCCATTTCTAAACCTTCTGAGTCCAAGGCTCCGTATTCATTTTTCGAAAGGAAGGAGCCACGATGAATCGGATTTGGACAGATGCCCGGCTGGCGGCGCGTTCCATGCGGCGGGCACCCGCATTTACCTTGACGGCAATCCTCACCCTGGCCTTGGGGATCGGTGCCAACAGCGCCATTTTCAGCGTGGTCAACGGGGTGTTGATCAAGCCTCTCCCCTTCGAGGACGCGGATGGGCTGGTGGGGATTTGGCATACGGCGCCCGGACTGGACTTCGAGTTGGTCAACCAGTCCCCGGCCCTGCATTTCACCTACCTGGACGAAAACCGCTCTTTTGAAGATCTCGGCATGTGGGACAATAGCCGGGTCACGGTGACGGGCAAAGGGGAGCCGGAACGGATCGCGGCCCTCAGGGTCACCCACCAGACGCTTCCCCTGCTGCGCGTCCAGTCCGCGCAGGGACGCTTCTTCAACGCCGAGGACGATTCGCCCGGCAAGCCTCTGACGGTTCTGCTCACCCACGGCTACTGGCACAAGAAATTCGGCGCTGATCAAAGCGTCATCGGCCAGACACTGACTATCAACGGTCGGCCCCGCGAGATCATCGGCGTCTTGCCTGAGGGATTCCGCTTCTTGAATTCGGATCCTGACGTACTGCTCCCCTTTCAGTTCGACCGCGCCGAAACCCGCATGGGGGACTTCAGCTACCAGGCTCTGGCGCGCCTTAAGCCGGGAGTCACTTTGGAACAGGCCAATGCCGACGTATCGCGGATGATCCCATTGGGCGTGGAGCGCTTTCCCAGCGGCTTGACGATGCAGAACCTGCGCGAGGCGCGCTTCGATGCCAACTTGAGGCCCTTCAAGCAGGACGCCGTTGGAGCTCGTCAGTATTCCCAGTCCGTTCGAGGGCAAGATAAAGGAGATTCACTTCCAGTATGGGGAAAACGTGAAGGAGGAACAACTCCTACTGAAACTGG
>JANQFM010000056.1 GCA_028277865.1 Acidobacteriota bacterium | reverse complement strand
TTCCCAATCCGATTCGCTGCTGGCAGTCACAAGGTCGCCATGGATCTTCATCCGGCCGCGCAATTTTCCGAGTTGACGTTGCCGGGAGGTTTCCGCAATCGGATCAATTCGAGCCAGCGGCCGTCCCCGGCGCGTGACCAGAATCGGCTCTCCAGTTCGCTGGGCCTCTCTCAGCAAAGCAATGCACTTTGCCTTAAATTGCGAAACGACAATCGTCTTCATATTTCCTAGTATGACTTGGTCAGTTATCCAAGTCAATTGTTAGGGCAAGTCAGTAGCGGGGTGAAGCCGCAATGCTCAATCCACCAAGTGCCAAATGCAGGGACGAGGCTGGGCGGTGATGGGGGGCGCGTGCTTAGGCCGGCGCTTGGGGACCGGTCACGGACGGGTCAACATCTGTTCTATGCGGCGCTCGGTCTCCGGGTTCCACCCGGCGAAAACCTCTGCAATCCGCCCTTCGGAGTCGACGAAGATCGAAAGCGGAACGAACTCCTTGCCGGGAGCGAAGATCCTGGAAATGCCTTCGGCGTCGATCGAATAAAGTGGATAGGACACTCCCAGCTTTTTTGCAAAGGCCAGTATTGCATCCGGGCCGGCCTCCTGGTCGAGGCTGATCCCGAGCAGCTGAATCCCGCTGGTCTTGAAGCGGGGAGCAAGCTCTTGCAGGTGCCGCATTTCGTTCCGGCAGGGACCGCACCAAGTCGCCCACAGGTTGATGAATAAAGGCGCCTCATCAGGAGCTGGGCCGTCCTCTGCCGCGTTGGCGGCGGGCCGCACGGGGCGCAGGTTCAATGGCGGGAGCTTCTCTCCTTGGCGAATCGTGAGTTGACGCCATAACCTCTCGTCGCGGCTCAGCGGGTCGGGCAGCGAGGTGCGCCGTTCATTGAGTGTCCGGTAGCCCGAGACACCCTCTTCGATCTCCAGCGAGATGTCGCTGGAAACGGCTTCCAGCCTCTGGGTCTTCCCCGAAGGCCAGCGGACCTCGATCCATTCGGCCCGCTCGTCATCACCCATGCCGAACAGAAGCCTCGGATCGTGCTGCGCCAGGAAACCTTCACCGCCGGTCTTGACGCGTGTCTGCACGCCTCGCGAGGTCTTCGCCCGGACGACGGCGCCGAAAGCGTCTCGCCCGCTGGCGTTGCCCTGCAAGGTGACGCGAATGAAGCCCTTCTGCTGGCCGACATTGTTGCGGTAGAGCAGGTGACCTTCCCTTTGGATGGTGGTCAGGAAGGCGTCCAAGTCGCCGTCGTTGTCGAAGTCGGCAAAAACCGCGGCACGCCCGTCCGAGATCGAATCGATTCCCGAGACCCCGGAGATGTCTTTGAACTTCTTTCCTTCCAGGTTCAGGAACAGGTGATCGCGCTCGAAACCGCTGAACGAAAAGCCTTCTTTGAAGATCAAGCCCATGTGGCCCTGCTGGTACTGGTCGCCGCCCGCCTCCTCATCGCTGACGGTGGACGCCACCACGTGGCGCCAAAAGAAGCTTCAAGTGTCGTTCATGGTCTTGCCGCTGATGAAGCCGTTGGGCGTGTAAAGATCCTGCCAACCGTCGTTGTCGAAATCGAAGAAGCCTCCGCCCCAAGCCCATCCGGCCTGGAATGGGCCGACTTCCCGGCTCACGTCGCTGAAAGAGCCGTCCGGCCTTCCCTGCAAGAGGGTGTTGCCGGAGGCAAGCTTTCTCAGCACTCCCGCCCGGGAGTCGGACTCGGGGAAAAGGCGATTCAGGATCCGTTGCCCCGCCGTGGACGACATGTTGGTGACGTGAATGTCGACCAGGCCGTCGTTGTTGTAGTCTCCCAGGGAGACTCCCATGCCATTGCCCGGATCAAGGACGCCTATGGATTCGGCTCGATCTTCGAAGCGGTCGCCCAGGTTGATGTAGAAGGCGTTTTCGCCGAAGTCGTTGGCCACGTAAAGATCCTGGCGGTCGTCGCCGTCGAGATCGCTGAAGACTGCGGCGTAGCTCCAGCGCGTGTCCTGTACGCCCCAGGCTGCGGCCTCCTCCTTGAAAGTCCCGTCCTTTTGATTGATGAAAAGAAGGTTGGCGGTCCCATTGAGGGCGCGGTGCCAGGAATCGGGCATGATCTGGCCGTAGCGATTGTAGGAAGCGACGTAGATGTCGGGCCAGCCGTCCGCATTGGCGTCGCCTGCGACAGCACTGAATCCGACGGCGCGAACGGCCACTTCCGACTCCAAGGAGGAATCGATGAAGGCCAGGCGCCTTCCCGGCTCGCTTTGATTCTCGAAAAGCATCTGCTCCCCGATGGCAGTCAGGAAGAGATCCAAGTCGCCATCGTTGTCGTAGTCGAGCATCAGGGGAGCGGTCGCCCTGGGGGTGAGAGCCAGCCAGGCGTCCTCGGCCATCTCCTCAAAGGTGCCGTCACCGTTGTTGATGTAAAGGAAGTTCCGCTGAGCGCCTGTTACGAACAGATCGATGAGCCCATCGCGGTTGATGTCGCCGGCGGCGGCGCCGTGGTAGGCAAAGTCGGCCGCGCGGCCGCCGAAGGAGGGAAGCGTCAAAGCGACTCCCGCCGGCAGGCTCACCTCCGAAAAGAGGTCCGTTTCCGCCAGCCCGGCATCGATCGTGTCCATCGTCAGGGAGGAGATTGACCAAGCCTCATCGAGGTAAAGCGCTTTCAGCAGGCCCGTGCCTTTCACCGAGAGGCGCTTGAAGGCCGGATCCCTCCCCACCACGAAGAACTTGATGCGCCCCGATCCCTGGATTCCAGCCTCTTTGCTGGAGAAATCCGCCCCTGTGACCTTGAGACGGGCATCTTCGATGGTGGAGAAATGATCCAGGAAAGAAGCCCAGTCGTCGAGCGCTTGGCTGCGGCTCAACAACACCGGATCTCGAGCGGCGAGCCCTTTGGCGGAACCTCTCCGGATCCATTTGTGGCCGCCGCGCTCCGGGGAGGGGAAGGCGAGGAGCCGAACCTCGATCCGGTCCGAAAGGTGCTTTCCCATTCTGACGAGGTTCCGGTCGCGAAGGGCTACCGAAAAGTCCAGAAGGGTGTTTGCGAGGGACTCGGACAGGTCTTCGACCTTCTCAAGGGTCTCGCGGTCGAGATCCGGCTCAGGACCGGCGCCTTGACAGGCGGCCCCAATGATCGTCAGCCCGCACAACACCCAGCGCAGAGATTGAAAAGGAATCCTCTTTGAGAAATACGACATCGTTTTCACTGGTCCGGCCCATCCCGCCAAGTCATTGGCGGTCTTCGGCTGGGCTCCCCAACCCGACATCTCTTTTGGAAGAATAGCAAAAGGGTCTCATTGGAGCCAAAGGCGGCGTCGACCGGGAGCGCCTGCATCTTGCGGGCTTCTGCTCTGCGAGGTTACCCGTATGGAAGCCCCTGCGAGAAGTTCCTCCGACTGCCAAACACCAACTGGAGTATAATGCCGCCTTCTTCGAGAAAGGAATTGACACGCCATGGCCAAGAAAGAAGGAAAGCGGATCACCATTAAGCTGCGCAGCTCCGAGAGTGCTTACTTTTATTCCACCAAGAAGAACAAGCTGAATACCTCGTCCCGCATCGAACTCAACAAGTACGACCCCGTGGTGCGCAAGCACGTCGCTTTCAAGGAAGAAAAGTAAGAGCAGCCGGTCACTTCCCCGCCTTTTCGACTTCCACCCGCGCATCATTGAAGCAGGCTCCCCCAGCCACCCGATTGATCGTATCGGGGCACAATGCAGTCGAGGTACGCCGGTTGGCCGAAGCCTTCATCCAGGCGCCTTTGGGCAACAGGGCCACTCCAGGCCGGACCTTGCTGCTGACCCGCAAAGGGCAGATCACTTCTCCCAGATCATTGAAGGCCCGTACCCGGTCGCCGCTTATCAGGCCTCGCGCTTGTGCGTCCTGGGGATGGAGGCTGAGGGTGAGGACGGGGAGGTTGAACTCTCCCAAAGTGCTGGTGATGAGGCGGGCGCTGGCCGGGCTGATGAGAGCCAGCGGATAGGGGCTTTCAGGCGACGGCCGGTAGGCAAAAGGCCGATCTCCCAGCACTTTGGGCGTGAGGTGAATCTTGCCGTCCCCCGTGCGGGGGAACACGGTTTTGAATGCCGTCGGCGGCGCTCCGTCAAAATCGTAATGCTGGGCCTGGCCGCTGGAAAGGAGCCTGGCATCTCCCCTTTGCCCATCAAAGCGTATCGCCTGGCAAATCTTCTCCATCAGCGTCTGGGTGCCCCACTGGAAGGGTGCATCCGAGAATCCCATGGCCCGGCCCAGTTGGGCGAAAAGCTGGTGGTTGGGCCGCGCTTCACCCCCGGGCCGGATGACGGGATGGGCGCCTGCCACCGTGTAGGCGCCGTAGCTGCGGCGGATATCGTAATGCTCCAAAAAAGTCGTGGCGGGCAGCACGAGGTCTGCATAAAGGGCCGTGTCGGTCATCACTTGATCGTGGACCACCGTGAAGAGATCCTGGCGCTGCAATCCCTTGAGGACGCCGTTTTGGTCGGGGACCGTGACGACCGGATTGCAGTTGTAGACAAAAAGTGCCTGGATGGGCGGATCCAGGTCAGGGCGTCCCTTCAGCAGTCCGGCCAGGCGTGTCATGTTGAGTCGGCGGGTTTGCCAATCGAGCGTTCCAAAGGCCTGCTGCCAGTCGAACTGGACAGCGCCCCCATTGCTGGATGTGAATCCGCCGCCCTCGACCCCGAACTTGCCCAAGAGGGCGGGCATTGCCAGCACGGCGGCCATCGCCTGTCCGCCGTTGCGGTTGCGTTCGGTACCCCATCCGGCCCTCAGCAAGGCCGGGGAGCTTTCAGAGTACCGGTCGGCCAGTCGGGCGATCGCCGTCTGTTCGAGCCGCGCCTGTCGGGCAGCCTTCTCCAGGGTCCACTCCTGAGCGGCACTCAGCAGAGGTTGCAGACCGGTTGTGTGGCGCTGCAAAAACTCCTCAGCCAACACGCCCTTTTCATGCCAATAGCGGATCATCCCCAGGGCCAAAGGAAGATCTTCCCCCGGATAGACAGGCAAGTGGAGGTCGATTTCGCCATCGGTAAAATGCCGCTGGGGATCCACCGCCGCAATGAAGGCTCCGGCCTTGCGGGCCTGCTTGAGGATGGGCACCAGGTGGATGTTGGAAGCCTTGGGGTTGGCGCCCCAAATGAGAATGAATCGAGCCTTGGGATAGTCTCCGAAGGCCACTCCCGGCATTTTGCCGTACATCCCCTGGTTGACCGCTGTCGAAGGAGCGGCGCAGATGGTCTTCTCCAGGCGTGAAGCGCCCAGGCGGGCGAAAAAAAGGGCGTCCAGGCCGTCCTCGCTCAGAAAGCCGTTGCTGCCGCCGTAGTGGTAAGGCAGGATGGCCTCTCCCCCCCACTTTCGCCGTATGGCCTCCAAACGGCTGGAGATTTCGTCGATGGCCTCTTGCCAGGAGATGCGCTCAAAGTCGCCGCTGCCCTTGGCGCCTCGGCGCCGCATGGGGTAAAGCAACCGGTCGGGGTGCTCCAAGCGGCGCCCGAAGCGGGAAACCTTGGAGCAGATGAAGCCCCCGGTCAGTCCCTGCACAGTTCCCCGAATGTGTCGGGCCTTCCCTTCTTTGACCGTCACCTCCAGCCCGCACATGTCCGGGCAATCCATCATGCAGTTCGTTTGGATGATCTGTTGCGCCATATCTCTCTCCTCGACGACTCCATGATAGCAGCAAAAATTGGCTCATTGAACACGCCGATTTCCACCTTCTGAGGGAGCCAATTCTCTGGAAGTATATACGGATCGGGGGCAAATGGGTCCGTGTCTTGAATCTCGATTCTGCTGAAAAATACAGAGGCCGCCGCGTACATATTCGGTTAACCTGTCCCAATACCGCTGATTTGACGGAAGCACATGCCATGAAGCCTGGCAAGACAACACCGTCGGGCCCTCCCCGGCGGAGCGAATGACTGAATGGCTAGGCCGCAAGCCAGCTACCTC
>JANQFM010000041.1 GCA_028277865.1 Acidobacteriota bacterium | reverse complement strand
TTTTATCGATTCCTCAGAAAAGTGGGCTGGGTGACGATCAGTTCCAGTTCGGACAGGACGTCCGGCGACAGCTGCTCGAATTCCACTCCGACACCTTCCGGGTTTCCCTGCTCGTCACTGCGGCAGTGCCGCACCAAAGCTGTTGCGCCAAGTTCGCGCCGGCCGTCCAGGGATCGAAAGCGAATGGAAAGGCGGCTTTGCAGGGCGGGCAGCACCTGCTTCGCTTCCAGAAAGGCGCCTTTTTCAGAAAGGTCGGACATGCGGCTCTCATAGGATCGCCCCTCATGTTCGAAACTGCATTCCGTCCCTGTCTTCCATCGAGCGGCCTGACGCCGGTTGGGCCTTTGTGCCATGGCCCCATCATAAACAAGAACTCGTCCACGTCAATGCAGCGGCCTTGTGTAACGATCCGCCTGCTATAAAATGGCGCCCATGGCCTGTGAAGATCGAAGCCTGGAACTCAGCCCGGAAGAATTCCGCCACCTGGTCGACCGTGCCGCCAAACGCATCATCCAGCATGTCGCTTCCCTTCCCGACCAGCCCGCCTCTGATGTGGAGGGAGGGGCCGAGCTGGCCCGATCTCTGCAGGAATCGCTTCCCCGCCAAGGCCAGAAGCTGGAAGTGCTGCTCGATCAGCTGTTCGACGACCTGATCCCCAAGTCCTTCAACACCGCCGGTCCGGGCTATCTGGCCTTTATCCCCGGCGGCGGACTGCTCCATTCGGCGGTGGCAGACCTGATCTCGGCCTCTGCCAACCGCTATGTGGGCGTATGGGCGGCGGCACCCGGCTTGGCCCAGTTGGAAGCCAATGTCATCCGATGGTTCTGCAAAATCGTCGGCTATCCCTCCGAGGCCAGGGGCTTCTTGAGCAGCGGCGGCTCTCTGGCCAACTTCAGCGCCCTGGTGACAGCTCGAAGGGAACGGCTGCCGGATGACTTCTTGAAGGGTACCCTCTATGTCTCGCAAGAGGTCCACCACTCGGTGCAAAAAGCCGCCATGCTGGCCGGATTCCCTGCCCGCAACGTCCGCTCGATCTCTTCGGACCAGGATTTTCGCATTCGCCTGGACGAATTGGAGGATCGGATCCGCAGCGACCGCAATGAGGGCTGGAAGCCTTTTTTGATCGTGGGCAGCGCAGGCACCACCAACACTGGCGCGGTGGACGATCTGCAAGCCCTGTCCGAGCTGGCCCGCGACGAGTCGATGTGGCTGCACTTGGATGCCGCCTACGGGGGCTTCTTCATGCTCACCGAACGAGGGCGCTCGATCATGAAAGGCCTGGACCGCGCCGATTCGATCGTGCTCGATCCTCACAAGGGATTCTTCGTCCCCTATGGAACGGGGTCACTGCTGGTTCGGGATGGTCAAGCCCTCAAGCGGGCCCATAGCTTGCACGCTGCATACATGCCCGATTTCCAAGAGGACACCGATCTGGTCGACTTCTGCGAGATTTCCCCGGAACTGTCGCGCGCCTTCCGAGGTCTGCGAATCTGGCTTCCCCTCAAGATGCACGGCATCGAGCCCTTCCGGCGCAACCTGGAAGAAAAGCTCGACCTCACCCACTGGGCCACGGGCCGGCTCAAGCGCCTGCCCCATATCGAAATCGTGGCCCCGCCCCAGCTCTCGGTGGTCGCTTTCCGGCTCCGGGCTCCAGGAGTGGAGGGTGAGGCGCTGGACGCCCTCAACCGCCGCTTCCTGACCCGCATCAACGCCCGCAAACGCGTCTACTTGACCGCCACCACAGTGAAGCAGGGATTCATCCTTCGAATTTGCGTCCTCTCCTACCGGACCCACCTGGACCGGATGCAGGCCGCCCTGGAGGACATCGAAGCGGCTGCGGAGGAGGTGCTGGAGGAGCGTCCAAGGTCCAAAGTCCAAGGTCTGAAATAAGCCTCCCCACGGGAGTTTTGCGGCAAACCGCGAACCGCGAACCGCGAACATTCGTGCAGCAGCTGGCCGAACTGGGCTTCATTCACAGATGATATACGGGCAGGAGGGGCACGTATCCCAAGGTTGGGTGTTGCAGCCATTGCAGGTGTTCTCGCCGCATGTGCCGTTGCAGGTGTGGCCCCCACAGGTACCCTCGCAGGTATTTCCGTTACAAGTGCTGCAAGTGGGATCGTCACAGGTGAGTTCGCACGTGAGGCTGCAGGTTGCATCGCAAGTAAAGCATGTGATGATCTCCGGAAGGGTGGCAAAGCCTTTCACAGTTCCATCCGGTTGACCGCTCCTGGTCGGCGCGGTATCGAAGGATTCCACACTCAGTTGGTCCAGATCCAGCTTCAGTTTTTTCATTGTTGTCACCTCCCAGGTGTCGAGTTTGGCTCGGGCAGCCAACCTGGCCCCCTAAGCTCAAGGAAAGCAGCCGCCGGCCATGGAAGAGTGCTGATAGGATTGAAAGAATACTTGGCTATTTTGTTGAATGTCAAGATAATACTTTTAGTTATTTATACATAATCAACATATTTTTTCAAGTATCGCAGCCCCTTGAGCTGACCGCAAATCCACTTCCTGCCGAAGCTGTTGCTCATTTTCAAATCAATTGCTCAGGATTCGCCCACCTCATGATCACGCCGAAAAGCTCTGCTGCTTCTATCCAATGTCCTGGAAGGCGGTTGCGATTCTGAAATTCCAGTTTGTAAATGCAGAAATCCGTGCCAATGGTCTGAGTTGATTATCAAAAACCATGCTTTTAGCCGCTTCTAAAGTTTTCCGAATGCGAATACCCTTTCTGGCCATGGGTTTCCAGCGCCTGCCCACCGCCGTTCTGCGGCGAATGGGGGCCGCAATCTACCAGTTCAGGACCGAGTGCAACTGGACCCAGGAAGAGCTGGCCGCCAAAGCAGGATGCACTCCCGGCTACATCAGCGAATTGGAACGGGGAGTGAAGACGCCTTCTACCGAGGCCGTATTCGGCCTGGCCGAAACCCTCAATGTCACGGTATCGGATTTGTTGCGGGGCACGGACGGGATGTCCGAAAGCGAGGAGAAGCGAGAGGAACTGCTCAAGCAGGCATTGCAGCAATTGGAGCGGATCACCGCTCTGATCCATCAAGCCCTCAGAGCCTGAACGGCCCGAAATCTCTCACGACAAATTCAATCGGTACTGGTCTATTCTCCGTGTTGCCCAATGCAATTGGAACAGGGAACGAGGAACACGGAACAGGGAAGAAAGGGAAGATACAGAAATCTTCGGCCTTCCAGCCCTGTTGCATTGATTCGGAATAACGGATGGTGCCGGAGGCGGGACTCGAACCCGCACGCCCATACGGGCACTACCCCCTCAAGATAGCGTGTCTGCCAAGTTCCACCACTCCGGCATCGAGAGAGCTCACTGGCCTTGCCCTTCCGGCTGCCCCTCGGAGGGGGCTGCGCCAGGGGAGGTCGACGGTGATTGGGAGGACGGCGGCGGCTGTGCGGGATTTTGGCCTTCTTGGCCGGTTGCCCCGCTTGCGGACGGCTGATCCGTCGTCTCGGAAGCGGCAGGCGGAGTCGCCACACCTTCGATCACGCTTTCTTCCGCGGAGCTGGAAAGGATCGACAGCCCTAGGCAGGTCACCATGAAGAGCGCTGCCGCCGTGGTGGTGGCCTTGCTCAGGAAGGTTGCGCCGCCGCGGGCGCCGAATGCCGCTTGGCTGGAAGCGCCGCCGAATGCCGTCGCCAAATCGCCCGCCTTTCCCGATTGCAGCAGCACAACCAGGATCAGGATCAGCGAGACGATGACGTGAATCACAACCAGGATCGCGTACATCTTTTCATCCTGCAACTGAGCGCGGACCATTAACCGCGCTTAACGCTGATAGCTTACCAGGGCGGCGAAACTTTCTGCCTCAAGGCTTGCGCCGCCCACCAAAGCACCATCGATATCAGGCTGGGCCATCAATCCGGACACATTGCCGGGCTTGACGCTGCCTCCATAAAGAATCCTCAATCCGTCTGCCGCAACCGAGGAATACTTGCCTTCGAACCAGCCCCGAATCATAGCGTGAACCTGCTGAGCGATTTCGGGTGTGGCAGTCTTGCCGGTGCCGATCGCCCAGACGGGCTCATAGGCGACGATGATACGGGAAATCTCTTGCGCCGTCAAACCCTTCAGGCCTTGCTGCAACTGGCCTTCGATCACTTCTTCGACGCGTTCTGCTTCGCGTTCCTGCAGCGATTCGCCCACGCACAAGATGGGGACAAGCTGACTGGAGAGCGCCTTTTTCAGCTTGCGGTTAATGCCTGCGTCATCCTCTCCGAAGAGCTGGCGGCGCTCGGAGTGGCCTACCAACACATGAGAGCATCCGCAGTCGATCAGCATGGCCGCCGAAACCTCTCCCGTAAAGGCGCCCTTCTCTTCCCAATGAAGGTTTTGGGCGCCGATTTGGATCACCGTGCCGGCCGCTGCCCGGCGGGCGGCAGGCAACGAAGTGAAGGGAGGGCAAATCAGGACTTCCACCTCCAGTAGGCGACCGATCAGCTCGTCCAGCCGGCGCAAGGTATCACGCGTTTCGGCCTGCGTCTTGAACATCTTCCAATTGCCGGCGATCAGTGGTTTTCTCATCTTGGGAGTTTCACCGCAAAGGGCGCGGAGAGGGAGCGGTGGTTGCTGTTCATTCCGTGCCTCAGAGCTTGCCTCCAACGTACTCGCACAGGTCCACCACCCGGCTGGAGTAGCCCCACTCGTTGTCGTACCAGGCCATCACCTTGACCATGTTGCCTTCTTGAACCTTGATGAAGGGGCCGTCGACCACCGCTGAATGAGGGTTGCCCTTGTAATCGACCGATACCAGCGGTTCATCGCTGTAGTCCAAGATCCCGTTCAGTTCCCCCGAAGCGGCCTGGCGAAAAGTGTCCCGTACCTCCTCCACACTGGTGTCCCGATCCAGGGTGGCCGTCAGGTCGACGATGGAAACCGCCGGAGTGGGCACGCGGATGGCATAGCCGTCCAGACGGCCCGTCAATTCCGGCAACACCAAAGTGACGGCCACGGCGGCACCGGTGGTGGTGGGGATCATCGACACGCCGGCCGCACGGGCCCGGCGCAAGTCCTTGTGGGGCAAGTCGAGGATCCGCTGTCCGTTTGTGTAGCTGTGGATGGTGGTCATCAAGCCCTTCTTGATCCCAAAAGTGCGGTGCAGCACCTTGGCCACAGGAGCCAAGCAATTGGTGGTGCAGCTGGCGTTGGAAATGATGTGATGCCGGCCCGGATCGTAGTCGCCCTCATTGACGCCCATGGCCAGGGTCGTGTCGGGCTGTTTGGCCGGGGCCGAGATGACGACCTTCCTGACACTGCCGCCCAAATGCTTGGAAGCATCGTCGTGGGTGCGGAAAAGGCCGGTGGCCTCGATGACCAATTGGGCGCCTGTTTCATCCCAGGGGATCTGGGCCGGGTCGCGCCGGGCAAATACCCGAATGGAGCGCCCCCCCACAGTCATCGAATCAGAGCCGCTTTGGACCGATTCTTTGAGAGGCCCATAGACGGAGTCGTATCGCAGCAGATGAGCCAGCGTTTCGGGACTGGTGATATCGTTGATGGCCACAAATTCGAGGTCGGCGCCACGTTCCAAAGCCGCCCGCAGGACATTGCGCCCGATTCTGCCAAAGCCGTTGACGGCAACCTTGATCGGCATCGGATTTCCCCCTTCCTCCAGCCCGCCCGCCCGGTTCAATGCATCACCTTTCCAAAGCTACTTGCTCGATTGCATCAAGTCGGCGGGGACACAGCAGGCTTCAGGTCTGAAGGCCGCCTCGAAGCGGCCGGATCCTATTTCTATTCGGCCGTCGGCTTCTGGTTTGCCGACATGCCCTGGCAAACATTCTCGAAAGAAGGGCGCATTGTATACTAAGCGGGCTTTTAGAGCCAAAACGGCCGAGCAGCCCCGCCGGCCCTGACCGAGGCTGTGCTCAGTCGACCCGACCCATCGCTCGGCAACTGCAGGCGAAAGAGAAAAAGCCTCCCGAGCGTCCGTCCCTGGTTTCAGATGCAAAGGGCGTCTGCTCTCAGGTCTTTCACCCCGAATGTCCGGCAACCATCATGAAGGTTCTGATCCTCTCCGACATCCACGCCAACCTGGAAGCGCTGGAGTCGGCTTTGCAGCAAACGGACTATGACCGGATTTGGGTGCTGGGCGATTTGGTGGGCTACGGCGCCTGCCCAAACGAAGTCGTCGAGGCGGTTCGGCGGTTGGAGCCAGCCTGGATCGTACGGGGCAATCATGACAAGGTCTGCTGCGGACTGGCGGACCCCGACAACTTTACCGACTTGGCGCGGGAATCGGCCCTTTGGACCCGTGATCAGCTGACTGCCGAAAGCCGGGAGTATCTGCGGGGCCTGCCCCGGGGCCCTGTGGCTGAGGATCCCTGGGCCATCAGCCACGGCTCTCCTCTGGACGAGGACGAGTACCTGATGACCGAAGCCCAGGTGTGGATGCAAATGACTTTCACCCCGCAGCGCATCTGCTTTTTCGGGCACACCCACGTCCCCATCCTTTACAGCCGATCCGGCCGGATGCGCCAGGCCAGCTACGTGGACGAATCGATGCAAGTGCGGCTGGAGGCCGATTCGCAGTACTTCATCAATCCCGGCTCCATCGGTCAGCCCCGCGACGGCGACCCCCGCGGCTGCCTGGCCGTTCTGGAAACAGAGTCTGCCTCTTTGCAGCTGATCAAGTTCCACTACCCGCTCAAGAAGGCCGCCCAACGCATCCTCCAAGCCGACCTGCCCGACCTGCTGGCCCAGCGGTTGTACATCGGCAGGTGAGGGGCTAATCCAGATTGGCAACCTCTGCCGAATCTGTATTAAACTACCCGCCTTATAGGACGCTCAGAACCTGTTGCCTGCGGGCCGCTCGTGCTCTCAGCGCCGGGTGAAGCGGAATCCCTCGGGAGAACCCAATGCCTCCGGCAATTTGGCCCGGACGGACCGGACGGATCGGCCCAGAAAACCGGAATGAGGAATAGAGAAAGGATCGCACTGATGGCCAATACTCAGAATGCCGAGTTTGATGTGGTGGTGCTGGGCGGAGGCCCAGGCGGTTATGTGGCGGCCTTTCGGGCGGCGGACCTGGGGCTCAGGACGGCAGTGGTCGAATTGCGCCAAAGGCCCGGCGGCGTTTGTGTCTACGAAGGCTGCATCCCCTCCAAAGCGCTGCTGCACGTGGCGGCCCTGATCAGCGAAGCCCAGCACGCCTCCGAAATTGGGATCGACTTCGGCAAGCCCACCATCGATCTGGACAAGCTGCGCGATTTCAAGAACAAGGTTGTGGGTAACCTGACCGGGGGTGCCGGGCAATTGGCCAAGGCCCGAAAGGTCGAGTGGATTCTGGGCCGGGGACGCTTCGAAGGCAACCAGAGCATTCTGGTGGAGGGTGACGAAGGACAAAGGCGGATCCGGTTCAAGCACGCCATTTTGGCTTCCGGATCCAGGGTGGCGGAATTGCCCGGCCTAAGCCTGCAAAGCGACCGCCTCATGACTTCCAAAGAGGCTCTGGAACTGGAGAGCATTCCCGAAACGCTCCTGGTGGTGGGAGGCGGCTATATCGGGCTGGAAATGGGATCCGTCTACGCCGCTCTGGGCAGCAAGGTGACTGTGGTCGAGTTTTTGGGCACCATTTTGCCCGGTGTGGACAAGGATCTGGTGCGTCCCCTCAAAAAGCGCCTGGGCAGCCTCTTTGAAGCCATCCACGTCAATAGCAAAGTGGTCGGGATGAAAGAGTCCGGCAAGGGTATCGAAGTTGAATTTGAGGGGGACATCGAGCCCAAGAAGGCCAGCTTCGAAAAAGTGCTGGTCTCGGTGGGGCGCAAGCCCAACTCGGAAGATCTGGGGCTGGAAAACACGGACGTGCAGGTGAACGATCAAGGATTCGTCCGCATCGACGACCGCTGCCGCACGGACGATCCCAAGATCTTCGCCATTGGGGACGTGGCCGGGCAACCCATGCTGGCTCACAAGGCCAGCCGCGAGGGACTGGTGGCCGCCGAGGTGATCGCGGGCAAGCCTGCGGCCTTTGACAACGTGGCCATCCCGGCAGTGGTCTTCACCGATCCCGAGGTGGCTTGGTGCGGACTCACGGAGACGGAGGCCAAGCAGGAAGGCATCGAGGTGGAGGTCTGCCGCTTCCCTTGGGCGGCTTCGGGGCGCGCCCAGTCGCTGGGGCGCACCGAAGGGATGACCAAGATCCTCTTCGAGCCCGATTCGGGACGCCTGCTGGGAATGGGGATTGTGGGCCCCAACGCCGGCGAGCTGATCGCCGAAGGAACTCTGGCCATCGAGATGGCCGCCGTGGCCGAGGACGTGGCCGCCACCATTCACACCCATCCCACCCTTTCCGAGACCATCATGGAGGCCGCCGAGTCCTTCCTGGGCCACGCCACGCATATCTATCGGAAGAAGAAGTAAGGCAGTTGGCAGTTGGCAGTTGGCAGTTGGCAGCAAGAGGGTAGTCTGTTGTTGGTTGTTGGTTGTCGGCGGGAGGGGATCAGTTGGCAGCAACAGGGGAGGTTTGGATTCAGGTGTCAGACGGTTTCAGATTCCCCGAGTTCTGGTTCTGGAAACTGACAACTGACAACTGACAACTGACAACTGACAACTGACAACGAATCCGGAGCCATCATGATTCGAGAAAGCTTGGACAGTTTTGGGACGCGGGCCAGCCGCCGGGCGGGGAATCGCGAATTCGAGTATTTCAATATCACGGAGTTGGAACGGCAGGGAGTGGGCAACGTCTCTCGGTTGCCTTACTGCATGAAGATTCTGCTGGAAAACCTGCTGCGCTGCGAGGACGGGATAGCTGTTGAAAAGGGCGATATTCAAGCCCTGCTCGACTGGGATCCGCATCAGAAGCCGGATCGGGAGATCGCCTTTACTCCTTCGCGGGTTTTGCTGCAGGACTTCACCGGCGTCCCGGCTGTTGTCGATCTGGCGGTGATGCGCGATGCCATGGCCGAGATGGGAGGCGATCCGTCCAAGATCAATCCGCTGGTTCCCGCCGAGTTGGTGATCGACCATTCAGTGCAGGTGGACGCTTTCGGCAGTGCGCAGGCCTTTTTGCGCAATGTGGAACGCGAGTTCGAGCGCAATCAGGAACGCTATGCCTTCTTGCGCTGGGGACAAAGCGCTTTCGAGAATTTCAAGGTGGTTCCGCCGGCCACCGGGATCGTCCACCAAGTCAACCTGGAGTACCTGGCCCGAGTGGTCTTCTGCACGGATCGCAACGGCACAACCTTGGCCTATCCCGATACTCTGGTGGGTACGGACAGCCATACCACCATGATCAACGGTCTGGGCGTGCTGGGCTGGGGCGTAGGGGGCATCGAGGCAGAAGCGGCCATGCTGGGACAGCCCATCAGCCTGCTCATCCCCCAGGTGGTCGGATTTCGGCTTTACGGGACTCTGCCCGAAGGCGCCACTGCCACCGACTTGGTGCTGAGGACGACCGAAATGCTGCGCCAAAGGGGCGTAGTAGGCAAGTTTGTGGAGTTTTACGGGCCAGGCCTCGCCAATCTCTCCTTGGCGGATCGGGCCACCTTGAGCAACATGTCGCCCGAATTCGGGTCCACCTGCGGCATATTTCCCATCGACGGCGAGACGCTCAATTACCTGCGCCTGACGGCCCGGGCCGAGGAACGTATCCAAGTCGTCGAGGAGTACGCCCGCGCCCAGGGGCTCTTTCACGGCCCCGACAGCCCCGAGGCCGAGTACAGCGACACTTTGGAACTGGATCTGGCCGACGTAGTCCCCAGCCTGGCGGGCCCCAAGCGTCCCCAGGACCGCATTCCGCTCAGCGGGTCCAAGCAGGCCTTCCAAACAGCCTTGGAAACCACCTTCAGCAATTTGCACCATCTGTCGGGCGCCGGATCGACGGACAAAGGCGGCGGAACGGCTGTGGCGGCTGCGCCTGCACGTGTTTCGGTGCGGGTCGAGGCCGAGGACAACGCCGGCCAGGCGGCCGAGTTCGAACTGCGGGACGGATCGGTCGTCATCGCCGCCATCACCAGCTGTACCAACACTTCCAACCCTTCCGTGATGGTAGGCGCCGGACTGCTGGCCCGCAACGCCGTTCGGCAAGGGCTCAAGCGCTGCCCCTGGGTCAAGACCAGCCTGGCGCCGGGGTCCAAGGTGGTCACCGACTATCTGCAAAAGTCGGGGCTGATGGACGATCTGGAGGCATTGGGATTCAATCTGGTTGGATACGGCTGCACAACCTGCATCGGCAACAGCGGGCCGCTTCCGACACCGACTTCAAGGGCCGTTCAAGAGAACGAATTGGTGGTCTGCTCGGTGCTTTCGGGCAACCGCAATTTTGAAGGCCGCATCAGCCCCGATGTGCGCGCCAACTACCTGGCCTCTCCTCCGCTGGTGGTGGCCTACGCGTTGGCGGGACGCATGGATTTCGACTTCTCCAACGAGCCCCTTGGACAGGACTCCCAGGGCGAGGACGTCTACCTGCGTGACATCTGGCCCGGCCAAAGGGAGATCAACGATACGGTGGCCTCTTCGGTGGACTGGCAGATGTTCGCCTCCAAGTACTCGGATGTCTATCGGGGCAGCGACGAATGGCGCGGGCTGCCCATACCGGAAGGCGACCGCTACGCCTGGGCCGAGGAGTCGACCTACATCCGCAAGCCCACCTTCTTCGAGGGAATGGGCGCCGAGCCGGAGCCGCTCGTTGACCTGAAAGGACTGTGTGTACTGGCATTGCTGGGGGATTCGGTGACCACCGACCATATCTCTCCCGCAGGGTCGATCCCACAGGACGGACCGGCCGGGCAGTACTTGATCGGACACGGCGTCCCGCGGCGCGATTTCAACTCCTTCGGCTCGCGCCGGGGCAACCACGAGGTGATGGTTCGCGGCACTTTCGCCAACATCCGGCTGCGCAACCTGCTGGCGCCCGGAGTGGAAGGCGGATACACCACCGGCCCCTGGTCGGACGAAGTGATCTCGATCTACCAGGCCGCCCAGCGCTACCGTCAGGAAGGCACCCAGCTGCTGGTCATCGCCGGCACCGAGTACGGAACGGGATCCTCGCGCGACTGGGCGGCCAAGGGGACGCGCCTCCTGGGGATCCGAGCCGTGATCGCCGCCAGCTACGAGCGCATTCACCGCAGCAACCTGATCGGGATGGGCGTCCTGCCCCTGCAGTTCGAAGCGGGCGAAAATCACCGGAGCCTGGGGCTGACGGGCCGGGAAACTTACGACATTGAAGGACTGAGCGGCGGACTGGAGCCGGGCCAGAGGCTGTCAGTGCGAGCTACGTCCCCGGAGGGAGAAAAGACTTTTCAGGTGCTGTGCCGCATCGATACGGCCAACGAGGCCGAGTACTACCGGCATGGCGGGATCTTGCACTACGTGCTGCGTTCGCTGCTGAGGTCGTCGCAGTGAGGGGTTCGCGCCAAGACGCCAACGACGCAAAGCAAGACCAGAGCGAGAGTTCCAGTACCCTTGCGCCCTTGGCCTCTCGGCGCGAAATCACCCTACATCCCCCAGATTTGCATCTTCTTGCCTCTAGATGATTTTTGGTCGCGGAAGATCTTGTCTTCCCAACTCTTGCCCGGGCTACGATCAAACAGCACAAGGTGGCCTTCGCCCGCGCCGCTGCGGTCCATGTAGTCTGCAGTTTGTTCCAGCCCTTCGGCGATGGTTTGCTCTCGGCTTTTGCGCAGGATCTTGAGTTCGATGACTGCTCGCTGTTCGCCATTCGGGTGCGGCCAGATGATGAGCAGGTCGGTGCGGCGCCGACCCAGCCCGTATTCGCGTTCGATGCGCCCTCCTCCGTTGACGACTCGCTGCAAGAAGGCCTGCATTAGAAGTTGCGGGCCAGCTTCTTTGTAGTCGAAGCGTTCCAGCCAGTGCTCGGAATGCTGGCGGAAAAAATCGGTGAACTCGGTCAGCAGCGCCTCGATCTTCAGCCGACCGCTGGTTGAATCGACATACCATTCGGGCGCCTGGCCGCTGATGGTGCGCTCTTCGCTGTAGGTCAATTGGCGGGGAATGACCTCACGGTAGATCGGATTGGCGACTTCGATGGGGCGTCCCAGGCGGATCAGGCCCAGGTCCAGCAGGTATTGAAGATCGTCGTCGGGAATTCTCTCCGGCTCGCCCTCTCCAGCAAGCAGAGGTTCCAGCACGCGCCTCACCCTGTCCTCACGCAGCTTGTCGGCTAGCTGGTCCAAGTGCGTTTCACGGCGCAGGATCAGATTCTCCTTGGCCTCATCGACCATCTCGACCGTCACCTGGCGGCTTCGATCCTGCCCCTGCTTGGAGCGGAAGCAGCACTCGTAGCCCAATGCGTTGACCAGCCAGGGCTGTCCCTGGGTCAGATCCCAGATCCTTTCCAGCGCTGAGGAGGTAATGACCTGTCCGGTTTCCTGGACGTGCTGCTGATAAAGGGCTTCGACCTCGCTATCGGAGAAATCGCCCAGGCGAAGTGATTCTGCCTTAATGTTGAAGGCGCTGCCGCCAGTGACGATCTCCTGCGAAGAGGTGTGAATGCGGTAGTCTCGCACGTCGCGCACGCCGCACAGGATGACGCATTGCGGAAAGTGCCGTGGGCGTCGCGGATAGCCGGCCCGCAGCTGGCGCAGCACGGAGATCAGCCCGTCGCCAATCAGGGTGTCGATCTCGTCGATGAGCAGCACCAGGGGCTTTTCCTCCCGCTGTGCCCAAATGGCCAGTGCGTCGCCCAGAATCGAATGGGGGCCGCTGTTTTGCAGCACTTGGCTGCGGATGTCGTCCAGAAGGGGTTCACCGAAGGTCGTCCTGGCCCAAATTGCCGCCTCGTCCAGTACGGTGCGCACAGTGGCAGCAACCATTCCCCGCGCAGCCTGACCTGGTTCCACATTGAAGTAGAGGCAGCGGTAGCGTCCGGCTTGATTAAGGTGATCCCTCAGGGCCAGGAGGCAAGTCGTTTTGCCTGTCTGTCGGGGTGCATGCAGGACGAAGTACTTCTCCTGGTCGATCAGCCTGAGCAATTCGTCCAGGTCGAAGCGCTGAAGGGGTGGCAGGCGGTAGTGGTTTTCACGCTTGGCAGGTCCTGCTGTATTGAAATAGCGCATTCTTTCGAAGGGCACGATACCATTTTCCAGAACGATTCGAAGACCGGATTGAACCGCATTCACGGACTTTCAGCCATAAGCCGCGAAAGCCAATGCAGGATGTTCAGAGCCAACTGGCGGTTGTCGTTGTCGGGACTCATGCCGAAGCTGAAGCTGCCCTCCTCGGCGGAGACGATCTGTGAGGTCAGCGCGGCTGCTTCTGCCAGGATGACAATCCGGCCATGGCCGAATTCCAAGGCGATCCCCTGGGCATGGCCGGCCACCGAACGGGCTTCACTGTCCGGAGAATTGCGCCGGGGCAGTTCAAAGGCGGTCTCCGGCAGCAGCAAGAAAGG
>JANQFM010000029.1 GCA_028277865.1 Acidobacteriota bacterium | reverse complement strand
GCGCTTTCCGTAAAGAAGGTTGAAGGACCGTTTTCCCCGCAGGAGGGAGCGGATTTTGGCCAGTTCTCGCTCTCTGTCTACAAACATTGCAGCAAAATTGTACTTTATAAAATAGAATTTCACAACATAGATTTTTAAAAAGTTTCAGATGCTGCTCTTGCGATCACCACTTGGCCCTGCCTCGCCCACTCCTCGCCTCCGATCAGGTGCCTGAAAAATTCTATTTTTTAAAATTATATTTTACGACATATAATTTTTACCGAACAAATTTTGGCGGGCCATGGCCGGGTGAACTGCTGACTGAAGGCAAAGCTGCCAGAAGACGCAACAGCTCAAGCCTTGCCGTAAACCGGCACCACCGCCCCTCGGGTGGATTTGTTGGAAGGGGAGGCCAGGAAGACGATGGTTTCGGCCACCGCCGAAACCGAAGGCCACTTGCTGTAGTCGGCATTGGGCATGCTGCGGCGGTTGGCAGGCGTGTCCATCACCGATGGCGCCACAGCGTTGACCCAGATCCCTTCGCCGGCCAGCTCTTCACCCAGCGACTGGGTCAGGGCCACCACGACCGATTTGGCTGCCGTGTAAGCAGCCATTCCTGCGCCGATGCGCGGCTCCAGAGCCGGTCGGGCGGCCACGTTGACCAGCCGGCCGCCTTCACCTCCGTTGCCTCTTATCCGTTTGACGGCTTCGCGGCAGCATAGAAAGCAAGTGACGGCATTGAGGACGAACTGGCCCAGAAAGCTGTCCAGGCTGGTCTGAACCAGCTCGGACATCGAAAAGCCCCCCGTGCAGTGGATGGAGGCCCACAATTCAGGGATTTGGGCGTAGTAGTTCTCGGCCAGCTTTTCGTCCTCCAGATCCACGCCTTGATTGACATGGACCTGTCCATGGCCGGCCAACTCGAATTGCTCAAGCTCGCGGGGGTCAAAACAGGGGATGTGACAAACAGCACCGGATTTCACCAATCGTTGAACCACTGCACTGCCTAGTGATCCGGTACCTCCAGTGACAACGACGTGGCGTCCTGCAAATTCCTGGTGCATGGGACGGCATCCCCTCAACCGATCTTAAGGGGCAACATGATAGCAGAGATCCGATTCTAGTGAGGAAAGCGGATGTGGTGGATGGGGCAGGGTGCGAGCGAACCGCTCAGCGGAGAGGGGCTCAGGTCGTTCCCGGATTGCAGGCGCAATCCGTTCGGCTCAAGGCCTGCGTCGACGAAGTGGCACTGACGGCGAATGAGGAGATCAGCTTTTCCACTTTGGGATTGGAGCACTCAGGACATTCAATAGGCTTTGGGGAACCCATCACGATCCGTTCGAAGTGCGTCTCACAGTCCTTGCAATGGTACTCAAATATCGGCATGGCGAGATTCTAGCAGAAACCGGCCTTGAAATGCCCCCCCTACAGGATCGAGAAACCGCTTTCGCGGACGATTTGACGGTCGCCGATGCGGTCGTGGACCTGCACCTGCACCCGGTAGTCTCCGGGCTTCAAATGCGCAATGGAGATCCCCGAGGCGTAGCTCACCTTGACCAGTTCATCTTCGGTCAAGTGCCGCAGTTCGACGGCCCTGCTGACAGCCACAGGCCGACCGTCTTGCAGCAGGCGCATTTGGACCTGCAAGTCTGGTTTGTCGGACTTCAGAACCGGTTCGTAAACTTCAAAGAAAACGGTCAGGACATCCTTGCGCCGGAAATGCGACTGGGCGGCTGGTACCAGCAGCCGCTGGTCGACCTTGAGGGGATTGAGGCTGGAGAAAGTCACCCAGTCGCGTTGGTGGTGCGCCATTTTTAAGCGGGCCGATGCCTGGTCCAGCACCGACTTGCAAAGAACGAGGCTGGAGAGATTGAAGTTGGGTGTCGAAAGGTCGGGCACCTGGACGGTTTGGCTGAGCAGCCGCATACGTCGGCTCACACGGTCGATGACGTGCAGGTCCATCTGATGCAGGCCGGGCTGAACCGCGATACGAGTCTGGTAGTTCAAGCCCTCGAAGCGCACTTGTTGCCGGTCGGCGGTGGCCAGCGAAACTTTATCGCCAAACTGGGCAACCAGTTGGCCGCCGCGGCGCATTTCAAAGAGCAGGGTCAGCTCCTCGACCGAATCCAACGCCGGGCCGGGGACCGAGATATGAAGCGGGATGTAGGTGTAGCCGCTGGCCGAACGCAGAAAAAAGTAGTCCAGCGAGGCGGGAAAGGTCTCGAAATAGACTCCCGTCCGCACTTCTTCGCGCAATTGGCGCCAGCGCTGATGGCGTTCTTCCATCAAGTCTCCCGGGGAGCGCAGCATTTCGTTGGCGGCATGTGCGATGTCTGTGTAAGGGAACTGTTCCACGTCGCGCTGCAGTTCGGAAAGGAATCCCAAGGGGTTGATGAATCTGGGCGTACCGGCATAAACCATGCGGAAGTCCTGACCCAAGGAGCCCGTGCCATTGAAGAGGCCGTTGTTTTGGTAGAGCAGGGTATTGAGGCGACTTTGGCCCATGAACCGGCCCCGCATGTGGCGCACTTGGTAAATCTGCCGCGCATCGGCGGCCGAGACCCTCATAAAGAGGACGTCCATAGGGCCGCGCAGATTCTCCAGCCCGGACAGGTATCGATAAGTCCACATTTCCGAGTCTGGGATATGGAGGGTCTCAGGGACGGCGGACACGGTATTGCCGCTGATGGCATCCTGAACGATCTCAGCGTCCATCGGCGTCCGGCTGGAGGCAAAGCGCAGGCGCTCATCCGGTTCGCCGTGCAGGATGTAAATACGTCCCCGATCTGTCTTGTCCCCTGGCCGGGCATTGGCAAAGTGCTTGCGGGCATATTCCAAGCGCCGGTAGTGCTCCTCGCGAAACTCGTTGCGTTCGGTGCTGGGATCCTGGTCGAGCCTCTTCCAAAACACTTCGATGAACCGTTGGCGCTGCCTGTCCTCGGAGAGGCTCCTGAAGATCTCCCGGTCGCGGCTGGAAATGATATGCGACACATCGTCGAGCCACTGAACGGCGTCCACCTCTTGGGCACCTGCGCCTGTGGCCGGGCCCCATGAAAACAGGAAAAAAGCGATCCAGACAGGCAAGGCGATCCTCCCTTTCCCCTTGGAAAGATTCAATAGGGCAAATGCTGCCGAAAACTTGGACTGCTGTTCAATCAGTTCTTGATTATATCCCAGAGTATGGATTCAAAACCTGGGCCAGGCGACTGCGTTCAGCTCTTGAAGGTCTCTTCGACTTCTGCACGCATCTCCAGATTGGTGACCAGACGGTGCAGGTAGTTGGGATGGATTCCCAGAATCTCGCCTGCGCGGGTGAAATTGCCCTGAGCGCGGCGAAGGGCTTTGAGGACCAGATCCCGCTTGAACTGCTTCAAAGCCTCCTGATAGCGCAGCGAATAGGCGCTGCGGGCTGCCCCGCTTCTAAGGATGTTCTCAGGCAGGTCTTCTGACTGGACGAACTCTTCGCTGCCCAGCACCACCGCTCTTTCGACGGCGTTTTCCAACTCGCGGATGTTGCCTGGCCAGGGATAGCTGCACAAAACATCTTCAGCCTCAGGAGAGATGCCCAGGACACGCCTGTTTGCCTTGGCGCCCTGACGGATGGCGAAGTGATTGCCCAGCCGGGGGATGTCCTCGGGACGCTCCCTTAGGGGCGGTATGGTGATTGATACCACGTTGATGCGGTAGTAAAGGTCCTCTCGAAATGTCCCGGCCCGGATAGCCTCTTCCAAGCTCTGGTTGGTGGCGGCCAGCAAGCGGATGTCGACCCGGATAGTGGCCGTGCCGCCCACCCGCTCAAACTCGCTTTCCTGCAGCACCCGCAATAGCTTGGCCTGCAGCCCCGGCGCCAGGTCGCCCAACTCGTCCAGGAACACTGTTCCTCCGTCGGCCACTTCGAGCTTGCCCTTCTTTTGCCGGACTGCGCCTGTGAAGGCGCCTTTTTCGTGCCCGAAGAGTTCGCTCTCCAAGAGGTGCTCGGTGAGAGTGGCACAGTTGATGGCCAC
>JANQFM010000021.1 GCA_028277865.1 Acidobacteriota bacterium | reverse complement strand
GCGGCCTCCGCTGTTGACGATGCGGTGCAAAAAGGCCTGCAGGAGAAGCTGCGGCCCCGCCTCTTTGTATTCGAAGCGTTGCATCCAGTGCTCGGAGTTTTGCCGGAAGTAGTCGGTGAAAGCCTCCAGCAAGGCCATCATTCGAAGGTGCCCGCTGCCGGCATCGACGTACCATTCGGGGGAGTGCCGGGCGATGGTTCGCTCTTCGCTGAAGACTAGCTGGCGGGGAATGATCTCGCGATAGATCGGGTTGGCGATTTCAATGGGGCGTTTCAGGCGGATCAGTCCCAGATCGTGCAGATAGGTCAGGTCGTCGTCCGGAATCGATTCCGGTTCGTCTTCACCGGCAAGAAGGGGTTCCAAGACCCTTCGCACCCGCTCCTCACGCAGTTTGTCCGCCAGCTGATCGAGATGGGTATCGCGGCGCTGAATCAATTCTTCTTTGGCTCGCAGGATGTTCTCGGCAAGGATGGGATGCTGGCGATCTTGGTCGACCTCCACGCCAAAGCAGGCCTCACGCCCCAGTGCATTGACCAGCCAAGGCTGCCCTCGCGTCAGATCCCAGACTGCCTGCAGCGCTTTCGGCGTAAAACTCTGCCCCGTCTCTTGGGTATGCTGCCGATAAAGCGCTTCGACCTCTGCTTGAATGAAGTCACCCAGCCGCAGGGATTCAGCCTTGATGTTGAAAGCGCTGCCGCCAATGACAATTTCATCTTCGGAGGTTCTGATCCGATAGTCCCGCACGTCTCTGACGCCGCAAAGGATGGCGCTTTGGGGGAAATGAGACGGCCGGTGCGGATAACCTGCCCTGAGCTGGCGGAGGACCGAAACAAGCCCGTCGCCGGAAAGCGTGTCAATTTCGTCGATCAAAAGCACTACCGGCTTTTCCTTGCTCTCCGACCATCGGGTCAGGGTCTCCTGCAAAGCGAGCTGAGGTCCGAATTCGTCCAGTACTCGCGTCCGGAGTTCAGACAGCGAGGTGTCGGCAAGTGTCATGCGCGCTGAAGACGCCAGGGCATCCAGTACGGTGCGGACGGTTGCGCTGAGATCCCCGCGGGCAGCCTGACCCGGCTCGACATTGATGTAAAGGCAGTCGTAGCGATTCAGGCCGATGAGGTGATCCCTCAAGGCCAGCAGGCAGGAGGTCTTGCCGGTCTGGCGTGGTGCATGCAGGACGAAGTAGTTTTCCTGCTCGATCAAACGCATCAGCCTCTTCAGATTGAGACGGCCGAGCGGGGGCAGGCAGTAGTGCTTTTCGCGCTTGACAGGGCCGGTGGTGTTGAAGATGCGCATGAACAGCCTTTCAGTGGGCAACTCTAGCACAATGGCCCTCAGCCCCTGGCGTCCGCCGACGTCCTTTGCAGTACTCACTTTCCGCCTTCGCATCTGAAACCGAAAGGCGAGTTTGATCTTCTTTCTTGTTTCTGTAAGGAGGAGAAGATGAGCAAATTGAAAGCAGGCGATCCGGCCCCCGATTTTAATGCCCAAACCGATCAGGGGCAGCCAATCTCACTGAAGGACTACCGCGGCAAGCAAGTGGTGCTTTACTTTTATCCCAAGGACAATACTTCGGGGTGCACCGCCCAAGCCTGCGGGTTCCGCGATGCCTACCCGAAAATCGAAGCCGGCAACGCCGTAGTCTTAGGCGTCAGCCCGGACTCTGCAGCTTCGCACCTGAGATTCAAGGACAAGTACGAACTGCCCTTCACGCTTTTGGTCGATTCCGATCACAGCATCGCCGTGGCCTATGGCGCATGGGGAGAAAAGTCGATGTACGGCAGGAAGTACATGGGCATCATCCGTAGCCACTTCATCATCGACGAGCAGGGCCGCGTCGCCGATGCCCAATACAAAGTGAGCCCCAAGGCGAGCGTGGAAAAGGCTCTGCGGTCTTTGCAAGGGTGACAGGAAGGTTTCGCGCCAAGAACGCAATGCTTGAAGGAGCTTGGCGTCCTTCGCGTCTTTGCGCGAATCCTCAGGCCGGGGAAGGCAGGCCGAAGTCCAAATCGCCGGGAAGCAGCCTCCTCAAGGACCGGACAGCCTTGTTGTGCAATTGGGAGACGCGGGATTGGTGGACGTTGAGGATGAGGCCGATCTCCTTCATGGAGAGCTCCTCCCGATAGCGCAGCTTCAAAACCCTCTGTTCCCGAGCCGGGAGCTTTCTGATCCCGGTTTCCAAGATCTGCCGCACCTGCTTGTGATGATAGGCCTCGAAGGGCGAGGGCAACTCGCTGAAAAGCTGGTTTTCTGAAACGCCTTCCTCCTGCTCTTCGCGGCCTTCGACCAAGCTGACGTTGCGGGACCGAAGCCTGCTCAAAAGGTTTTGAAGCTCGCCGAACGAGATCCCCATTTCAGAGGCCACCTCGTCCTGGGTCACCGACCGTCCCAGCCTGTGCTCCAACCGGAGGTAGGCCTTTTCGATCTCCTTGCCTTTTTGCCGCAGCCACTTGGGGACCGGGTCGAGGCTGCGCAGCCGGTCCAATATGGCACCCCGGATGCGGAATTCAGCGTAGGTCTTGAAGAGGATCCCCTTGGAGGAATCAAACTTTTCCAGTGCATCCAACAACCCGATATAACCGGCGCTCACCAGATCATCCAAATCCACGTCCGGCCGGTAGCGTGTGGCTACCGCCCGGGCGATGAAGCGAATCTGGGGCAGGTGCTCACGGGCCTTCTCCTCTCGAAACCCCTCGGCCCGCTGTTGAGCAGCTGCCATTTCCCTCAACCCAGTCAATCCGATGACATTCAGCGCTCCCATATCAATGCTGTCCTTTCGAAGAGCCCTATGCTGCAATGGACGTGCCAAATGTCACAGAAAAATGAGGGCTTGTCTGGACATCTCTTCATAATTCAATGAATTAGGAGCCTTGGACGAAGCTCTTCGAAGTCAAACGAGCAATGATTCCCACAAATATTACTGAATAACCTACCGGCCCCCGGGAGAGGAGCCTGTAAAATTTACAGGCCGCGGGCGCCGAAGATGGCGGTTCCCACCCTCAGCAGTGTGGCGCCTTCTTCGATAGCCACTTCAAAATCGTGGCTCATTCCCATCGAGAGCCCGCGCAGTGGCTGGCTGCGACGGCTGTTGAGGCTGGAAAGCAATTGGGCCAGACGCCGAAAATAGGGGCGCGACCGCTCCGGATCCTCATGGAAGGGAGGAATGGCCATCAGTCCGAGCAATTCGAGGCCTGCCAGCGAATCGATGGTTTCGCTTAAGCCCTCGGCTTGTTGAGGCTGGACGCCAGACTTCTGCTGCTCCTCGCCGATGTTGACTTGAAGATAAACTCTCTGAGCCTTTCCCGCCTCCTCGGCAATGCGGCTGATGCGGCTGGCAATTTTGGGGCTGTCGACGGTTTGAATGACGTCGAACAGTTCGACCGCTTTGCGGGCCTTGTTGGACTGGAGATGGCCGATCAAGTGCCACTCGATCTGCAGTTCCTTCAATTGGGGGATCTTGTGCTCGGCTTCCTGAATGCGGTTTTCCCCGAAGTTTCTCTGACCAGACTGGAAGGCTTGCTCCACCTTTTCTGGAGAAAAGGTCTTGGAGACGGCCAGAAGTTTAATCTCCGAGGGGTCGCGTGAAGCGGCGATTGCACGGGCCTCGATTCTGTCCCGCAGCCTGGCCAGATTGCGGGCGATGTCCGAATTGCGCATACTGTCCTACCGAGCCAGCCTTTCTGGGGGCGACAACCGTCCGGCAGTATGCCAGATGGAGCGCGTGACGCAAAACCGTTGCCGCTATCCTCGATGAAGTCAAGATTCAGGGCCGGCTGATTGATACTATGTCAGAAGCGATCCACCCGAGTTCCCGCCCGAAAAGCGTCCCCGATCCCCTCTTCATCACCCTGGAAGGCATCGAGGGATGCGGCAAGAGCCTTCAGGCTCAGCTGCTGGGCGAGGAATTGCAGCGGCTGGAGATCCCTTTCATCGCCACCCGCGAACCCGGCGGCACGTCCTTCGGGATAGAGGTGCGCCAGATTCTGCTCAGCCGTGACGGGGCGCCGCGCAGCCCCCTGTCCGAACTGCTTCTTTACCTGGCCGATCGCTATCAGGATCTTCAGGAACGGATCGAGCCGGCTCTGCGTTTCGGCCGTCACGTCATCTGCGACCGGTATCACGATGCCACTATGGCCTACCAGGGCCATGCCCGAGGGATCGGATTCGAGACCATCGACCGGTTGGCTGAAATCCTGCAACTGCGCACCCCTGATCTGACGCTGGTTCTGGATATTGACATCGAAACCGGAGTGCAGCGGGCCCGGCAGCGCCAAGTCGGCACTCAGGAAGATCTGATGAGCCGCTTCGAACGCGAAGAGCTGCAATTTCACCGCAAAGTGCTGCAGGGCTACCGGCTGCTTCAAGAACGGGAACCTGATCGCCTTCAATTCGTGGACGCCTCGGGTACCCCTGAAGAAGTCTTCGCCCGAATTCGGGCCATTGCCTCTCGGATCGGATTGTTTCACGCCAAGCCGCCAAGCTGTCACGCAGAGGCGCAGAGGCGCAGAGAGGCAGAGGAGGGCAGGTGAACTCTTTGTGAACTCTGTGCCTCTGTGGCAAAAAGAGGTGCCAATGTCTGGCCGGATCAAGGTGTTGTTGCTCGCGTTGCTCGCGCCGACGCTGCTGGCTCAGGACGAGCAGCAGGCTGCGGCTGACGTGGTGGTGATCGTCGACACCTCGACCAGCATGCGCGAGGCAGGCATGGACCCCGAGCGCACCTCGCTGTTGGTGGCCAAGCTGCTCACCGACATCGTGCCCGGCGAACTGGCCGTGGTACGCCTGCTCGACATGGTGGCAGACAAGACGCTCATCCCCAGCCAACCCACCGGTGAAACCCGTCCCTGCGCCGAAGACCCCAACAAGGACTGCCAGGTCATGCAGCCTTCGGGCGATTGGAATGCCGAGGCCCGTGCCAAAAGGCTGGGCGCCAAGATCCGTCCCCGACGGGCCGACCTGCAATACAAGAGCGACCTGGACCGCCACTTGGAGCAGCGCATCAACAACAGCCTGTTCAGCCTGGCCTTTTCGGCCGCCCAAGGTGTCTTCGATGCCCGTCCCGAACCGGACGCGCCACCCAAGACAGTGGTGTGGCTGTCGGACGGCCGGGCCGACGATCCCATTAAGCTCAAGGAAGCCGTCCGCGATCTGCAGGACGAGGGTGTGCGCATCGAGGCGATCGTCTTTGGGCGGGGCGAAACAGCTTTGGCCGAAGAGGCCGCCTTGGACCCGTTGCGTGTCTCCACTCCCGCCGAATTGATGAAGGCCTTCGCCGGCGCATTCCGGCGCATGGTGCGTGCGCCTTACGAAATCGACCATTTGGTGTCCTCCAATCCCACATTCGAAATGAAGCCCCACGTAGACGAAGCCTGGGTGGTCGTCTACGGCGACGCGACCCTGGCGGAGGTGGTGATGGAAGGGCCGCAGGGGAGCCTGCGGGCCGATTACGCCCAGGACAGCCGACGGCGGGCAGGCGCCTATCGGGCCGCTTACATCCGCAAGCCGGCGCCCGGCAATTGGACCGTGCGCGTCACGGGAGGAGGTGCGGGAGCAGCCTACGCCGTGGTGCAGCGCTCGGCCTTGACTCCTGTGCTGCTGGAGCCGTCCACCGCCCTGGCCGGAACCGAAGTCGCTTTGACAGCCGCTATGCGCGCCGGGCTGGACGGCGACTTGGTCAACCTGCCCGACCTGCTGGCGGGATTGACGATCGAAGCCTCGCATGAAGGCAAAACCGTCCTGCTGAGCGGGGATGCCGGCGGCCGTTTCCGCGGCTCGACCCGGTTCGAGAACATCGGCGACATCCCCGTCCGCCTGCATGGCGTCAGCCCCCTGGTCGACCGGCAAGGCCGCGGCATGGTCAAAGTCACCAGCTCCTTTTCCTACCAGGGAGGGGATATCGAAATCGACCTGGGAACCATCGGGCTGGAGGCGGAATCCTGCCGGGCGCTGCTCATCCAAGCCACCGAGCACAAGGGGATTGTCCAGTTCGATCTGGAGCTGCTGGACGACCTTCCCAGCGGCCACTCCCTGGAAGTCCGAACGCCATCAGGAACCTTGCGCCCCGACTCGGATGCGGCGGGGATTGCACCCGGCGACAACCTGCAGGTCTGCCTTCTGACCGACGATCAGGCACCTATCTCCACCGCCCTGGGAGAGCCCTGGCTGCGCCTGAAGGTCTCCGGCTCCGAAGACCCCAACCACCGGGCCGACATCCGCTTGCGCTGGCAGGTCGACGGCCTGACCTTCTGGCAACGCTGGGGGTGGCTGATCCTGCTCATCCTGCTGCTGCTGCTGATCGTCTTCATCGTGGCCGGTTACATTGTCCCAGAGCGCTTCAGCGGAGCGCTGGCGGTGACCTTCGTTCCCGACCGGGACGAATTGGAGGAGCAGAGCCCCCAGCCCGTCAAACAATGGAAAGGCACCGGAATCGGCTTTTACCGCAACGCCCGGGCCTACCTGCATTCCAACTATCGCCTCTCGGGCAACGCCAAGGGCGCCTTGGCGGGTCTGCTGGCCGAAAAAGGAGGCCTGAAGGTCAAGCCTGGCCGCGGCGCCGGCCTCTACCGGGAGACCCTGGACGGCGACTGGGAAGCCGTTGCATCCGGCGGTCGCCGAGCCCGCTCCGGCGACGTCTACCGCAGCGGCCAATCCGGCCCCTATTTCCGCATCTCCACCCGAACCGGGCGCTGATGGGGTTGGAGGCCGGAAACCGGAAACCGGAAACCGGCAGAAAGCAGAGCCTGCTCCTGACTCGAAGCAATTTGACTTGATACCAATGGCGGCGTCGGTCGCTAGACTGTTTAGTTAGTTCTCCTCTAGATTGTGCCAAGTCGTTGATATGATGCCTGTTGCGGGCGTTGGGCGGCTCCCTTTCTTTTTTCCCTGAAGGGGATAGATCCGCCAGCCCAGGGTGCAGCCTGCGGCGAGGAACGAGGCGAGGCGGAACCCTGGGTTCGGTTCACCCCCGGGCCCTTTCCCTGAAGGGGATGCATAAGCCGTCGATTCGAGGAAAGTCAGTGATGACAGCCAGGCTCGGTTTATTTCACCCTTTCAGGGTTCGGGCAGACGTACGGGGTTCGGCCCAGGGTTCCGCTCCGCCGCTGCACGGCTTCGCTGCACCCTGGGCTGGCGAATCTCTCCCTTTCAGGGAGCCAAAGGAGGCTGCATCACCGTGCTGTCTATCAACCTCGCCACGGATCAGGAGTTTTGGATTTATTCTTGCGGATTTTGGGGTCATCCGGCAAATGGGGAGGTAGAGCCTGAACTGGCTCTGGCACCGATTCCGCTGAATCTCCCTCTGCCGGTCTCCGGCCTCCATTCCTGTTCCCTACTCCACCACAAACTCCCGCACATGCTCAGCGGGCAAGGGGCGGCTGAACTTGGAGACGATCGCCATCACCGCCGAATTGACGGCAATCC
>JANQFM010001073.1 GCA_028277865.1 Acidobacteriota bacterium | reverse complement strand
TGGCCCTTCCGGGACCGACTCCGGGCAGGTATTGCAGCGGCGTATCCAGTTGAATCGGCATCTTCGGCTCCGTTTGAAGTGTAGCCGTGGGCCATTATTTCACCTTTTGTTCCCTAATTATGGGCGTATCAAAGCCGCCTGTCAATCCCCCTGCGAATAAGAGCCGGAAGATCTCACGCAAAGATAGGGATGAGAAGGTCAGGACCCCTCGTCAGCGCAGTACCGAATAATTGTCTGCCAAATTTTAACGGGGTCGAGGCCCCACAACGAAAGGAGTCCTGACATGGCGGATTATACGACAGCCCTTACAAGGAGGACTGAGCATGACAGACCAGAATACTAGCGGGCTAGCCCAGAATCCGTCCCTGAATCACCCCAACAGATCGTCCTGAGCCTGGACGAGTGGACCGAGATCGAGGACTCGGTGATCGCCCTGCATGCGGCGATCCAGGCCGGCTGCGAGTCGGACGATGAATCCGGAGAGCTGCTTATCGCGGTCTATCGGCGCATCAGCGAGGCGCTCGTTCCGATTCGGCGAAGGCTATAACGAATCAGGCTGTAGGTCTGGAGGGGGAAACCTCTCTGGATTCCGGTCTACAGTCTACAGCCTCAAGCCTACAGCCTTTCCCCAAGGAGGATTTGTCATGGGTGAGGTTTGTTCTGCATATGCGCTGCCTGCCAAGGCGGAGCTGCCGGTTCCAGGGTGGAAGCCGGTTCCGGGGGACGTTTGCGGCAGGTGAAGGTTCGGTGTGGGAAGGGTCCGGTGAAGGTGGCCAAGGGGACCAAGATCATCCTGCCGGCGGACGTCTGGGCGGCGTTCCGGGATCTGCGGGATGAGTCGGTGGAGGTCTTTCGGGTGGCCTCTCGTCATGGTAGACTTTTCACTATGGGGATCAACCCGAAAGCGATTGAGCTGACTTCCGAGCAGCAGCAGCGGCTTGCGGACCTCGCCGACCGCTCCGGGCAATCCTGGGAAGAGGTTTTCTCGGAAGCCTTGTCCGCCTACCGACCGCGAAACGGCGGCCAGCTCTCTGCCAGCGGACGCTCGTTCTATGACGTGATGATGGAGGATGGGGCAATCGGCGTCATCAAGGACGGGCTGCCCCGCGACCTCTCCACCAATCCGCAGCACATGGAGGGGTTCGGGCGTGATCACGAAGCCGGTTCTGGTTGACACGGGTCCCCTGGTGGCCTTGCTCTACGAAAGGGAGCAGCACCACATGCGCTGCGTCGAGCAGGCCAAAGAATTCCCTGAAACGCTTTCCACTTGCTGGCCCGTCATCACCGAGGCTGCCTATCTTCTTCGCCCCAGCCGGGACGGAGTCGCGACCCTTCTTTCGGAAATCGACCAGGGGCGCCTGGAAATCCTTCCACTCTCCGCCGGTGATGTCCGGCCTGTCCAGGCGATTCTCGACCGTTTTCACGACCAACATCTCGACTTTGCCGATGCCTGCTTGATGCATCTTGCGGAGCGGGAAGGGATGCGCCACATCTTCACTCTCGACCACAGGCACTTTTCAGTGCTGCGGACATCGGCGGGAGAAGCGCTGTAACTCCTTCCAGGGCTGTGATTGCCTGCGCTTGAAGCGATCTCTCAGATTGCCTTCTTGCCTTGGCTGAAGCTGAAATCACCAGTGCTATTCGATGATGTCCGCTTTGTCCCCGTTCACCCGCTTGAGAACCAAGTGGATGAGCTCCTAAAAGATCTTGCTCCGGCTCTGACCCGAATTCTAAAGAGCTACGTCGATCTCGAAGATCAGTCTGTGGATCATTGCACTCTCGTCTGTATCGCCGATCGTGAACCGACTTGGAACCTCGGATCAGAGGAACACGACCGGGTAGCCTTTGCCGTTGCCGTCCTTTGCCTCGCAGCTCTTGCAAAAAACAACTACTTTGGCTCGGTGGGCTGCTATTCCAATGCGGCTCAATTCAAAATCTACTGGCAGCAGTTCAGAGCGCCTGTTGAGGGCCTGGCACTTAGAACTCGTCGAAGAGTTGGAAGCACGCTAGCGGGGGGTTATGAGCGCGGCAAAGTGAAGTTTTCAATCCCAGCCCAATGTCCTCCTTCGGAGCAGCCGATGTGCATAGACGAGAGCCTGATCTCTGCGATCGACGCGGCCCTTAAGGCTGGGTCAAGAAGCTGCTGCACTCCAAGGCCTTGTATCCCGCCTTGCCCTGGAGAGGGCGATTAGCTCTTGCTGTCGTGGCAAACTGGGAGCGCCTGCATCTTGCAGGCATCTGGAGTCTGGTCTGGATTTGGTCGGCTGCTAAGACTGGGAATCCCAGAACCCAGAAGCCCGCAAGATGCGTGCGCTCCCGGGTGCTGCTACCGTTTACAAAAGGGGAGTCCGAAGTTTCGGGTCAGCCAGTGATGCTTTTCATGCCAGCCGCCCAGGACGAGAGCGTTTCTCCGACCCGACCGGTGAACCTCTTTCCCGGCTCCCGCACGTAGAGAGCCAGCACCGAATCCTCTTCCGAGTACTCGAACGCCTTCCACCCGGACGCCTTGCGCTCCCCCACAACCACCCGCGCCTGGGACTCGTTGCATTTCCAGAAAAAGTAGACGTCCGGATCGCGCCCTTCGCGGTAGGCGGCCAGGACGGCGGATTTGGCGTCCAGCGACTGGGCCAGGGCCTCGAAAGAGGGGCGCAGCACTTCCCAGGCCGATTCGATGCTCTTGAAGGCGTCCTCGACGCGGCGCTCCAGGCCTCGGTTGATCAGCTGCTCCAGTCGGCGGTGCAGTTGGGCCGACTTGGCGGAGCGTGACGACTCTGCCTGGCCAGCGCCGAACATGTCGCGGGCCATCTGGGCCAGGTCGTCGAATCCGGCCAGCCGGCAGAGGCGGGCCAGCGAGCCTCCCATGTACCAGCTAAGGCGGAAGAGGGTGGTGAAGCTGGGAGGGGATCCGTGCTTCATGCGGCTGGTGACGCTGATCGGGACTCCGGCGCGGGCCTCAATGTCGGCCAACGGGACTCCCTGCAGGCGCTTGGTCAGGTAGGCGGCCAGTTTGTTCTCCATCGTGCGGGGAACGCTAGCACTTGCGGGGGTTCGGGTTCAATGGGGGATTCGACCCGATGCACAGCGGGAATCAGAGCTTCCGGTAAGGAAGCCTTCTGGGATCAAGCTACCTTTTTATCTTTGCAGCACCCTTCTTCTAGGGTGGTGACGTGTAGGAACCCATCTCCTGATCCTCGCTATTCTCTTTCATCGTTTATTGCGTCCTTGATCGCATCCTTAATCTCGCTCGCAGCGCTTCCGCCCGGCAATGCACTTAAGATGCTACCCAGCAGAGTGTCAACAGCACCTAGCAGCAGACGAAGAATTTTCTTTGTGCCGAATCTCTGGAATAGTCCTGAAAGTCGGTGAACCGTAGCGAGTTTGAAATTTAGCTGGGCTCCCAAGAGACCATGATCATGACTTGCCCGGTCAGGTAACGTAACAACAAATTCCGCAAGCCGGTCAAACTCCGGCACTGCCTCGGACCAGGCGGCGCGCATCGGTTCTCGAAGTTCCTCCGCAAAAAGAGGAACGCCTGTCGGGGATGTCCCCGTATCAACGAGTTCTGCGAGGAGCTGTTTCACCCATCGAATGAACTCACGGAGTTTTTGGGTATCAGAGAATTCCCAGAGATTAGGAAACTCAGGCATGGACTAACCTCCTTAGCTGTTGCTTTCCATTCTAGAAAACAAGCAACTCACCAACCTCAGAGTGGGATAGCAATCCCCGCATGGAAGCCTCGCAAGAAATTGTTCTCTAATAGCTCTTTGCCTAGCTTGCCATAGAACAAGAAATTAAGTCTCTCTTGGAAATTGATGGTGTCTTGTGCAGACGGACCAGTGCCAACCGGTCTTTGCGCCCTTTGCGGCTTTGCGTGAAACTCCGGGTTCCCTCTCCCCCCTTCTCTCTGCGCTGCTGCGCCTCTGCGTGAACCCTTCTTACTGCCGATACCTCTCAAACCACTTCAAGATGTGCGCCACCTTGGCGATCAACTGGCTGGGACGCCGGGCGATCGAGTGCGAAGCGCCCGGGATGCGCACCAGCGCCGTATCGATCTTGCGCAGCTTGAGAGCCTGGTAAAACTGCTCCGACTCGGACATGGGAGTCCGGTAGTCCACTTCGCCGGTGAGCAGCATGGTGGGTGTCGTGACATTTCCCACGTAGGAAAGGGGCGAGCGCTTGAGGTATTGCTGGGGGTCGTTCCAAGGGAAGTCGGAAAACCAGTACTTGGCGAAGAAGCTGTAGGCGTCGGCGGTCAGCACGAAGCTGTACCAGTTGATGACCGGCTTGGCCACCACGGCGGCCCGAATGCGCCCGGTATGACCCACAATCCAGCTGGAGAGGACTCCACCGCCGCTGCCGCCGGTCACGAAGAGGTTGTCTTCGTCCACAAACCCGCGGGCGATCACGGCATCGACTCCCGACATCAGGTCGTCGTAGTCCTGCGAGGGGTAGTTGTGATGGATCAGGTTGGCGAACTCCTCCCCGTAGCTGGTGCTGCCGCGGGGATTGGTGTAAAGCGTGACGTAGCCTGCCGCCGCGTAAAGCTGAATCTCTGCCGCAAAGCGGTCCCCGTAGTCGGCGAAAGGACCTCCGTGTATCTCCAGGATGAGGGGATACTTCTTGGCGGGATCGAATCCCGGCGGGTAAGCGATCCAGCCCTGGATCTGGCGCTGGTCGTAAGAGGACTCGTACCAGATCTCCTCCACCTTGGCCAACTCCTTGTGGCCGAACAGGTCCTGATTCAAGGTGGTGATGCGTCGGCTGCCCGCTCGGGCCGGGCCGGCGACGGCCACGTCGGCGGGATGATCGGGGCGCGTTTCGGTAAAGGCGATGCGGCCGTCGGAGGCCACCGAATATGACCCGCTGGAGTAAGGGCGCCCCAAGCTGGTGCCCCCCACGTTCCCCGTCAGCGTCCGGACATTGCCGTCCAGCGTCACGTAGCCGATTTTGCCATTGCCCTTGTCGCTGTAGCTGAAGAAAAGGCCTTGGCCGTCCGCCTTCCAGACGGGCTGCGAGACGCTGCGGTCCAGCGAGCCGCTCAGGACTCGCGGGTTGCCGCCGTCGCGGTCCATCAGATAGAGGAGAGTGGTCTGAAAGCCTTGGTAGCGGTCGTCGAATCCCAGGTAGGCGATCGTCTTCCCGTCCGGCGAAATCCGCGGGCTGCTGTCCGGGCCTTTGCGGCTGGTCAAGGCCTTGAGAGCCCCATCCGCCACCGATAATTCGTAGACCTCCGAGTTGTTGGGCTCATATTCCCAATCGGTGTGGCGGTTGGCCGAAAAGATGATGGACCTGCTGTCCGGCGACCAGGAGACCGAACCGCCGTGGTTGTAGGGGCCGCTTGTCAGCTGGCGTGCAGTGCCTCCTCCGGCGGGCACCAGGAAAAGATGAGAATAGCCGTCCTCCAGGTAGCCGTCTCCGTCGGCCCGGTACTGCAGCTTTTCGATCACCGTCGGAGGATCCGCCCAATTTGCACCTTGGGGCTTGGACGGCATTTGAACAAAGGGCTTGCCCGACTCGCGGACGAACATCGAAAAGGCAATCCAATTGCCGTCCGGGGACCAGCTGATCCCCCCGGGAGAACCTTCTGCCAAGCGGGTCAATTGGGCCGTCTGGCCGGTATCCATCCAGCGCAGGTGGATCTGGCTCGAATCGTCTTGGCTGCCGATGTAGATCAGCCGCTTGCCGTCGGGAGACCATCGTGGGGAGCGGTAATTTCCCGGACCAGATGTCAGGGGGCGGTGAAGCGATCCGTCCGAGCGTATGATCCACAGACGCGACCGGGTGCCGTCGGACATGATGTCCATCGAATTGCGCACGTAAACCACCGTCCCGCCGTCCGGAGAGATCTGCGGGTCGGAAGCGTATTCGATCTCGAAGACGTCGCGCAGCTCGAATTTGCTGCCCTTGTTGCTTTCCGCCTGAGCGGTCCCCCAAGCTGCCAGCGCCACGACTGCCAAAAAGATCCCTGCTTGCTTATGGGTTGCCATCCGCACCTCCTCGATTTGTCGAAGCCAAATGCCGAGGAACCTCCCCGGCTCGGCTCCAGTTTCTTATGCGGCGAGGATTTTTTCAACAAGGGCGGCGGACAAAGCCCGCGCTTCGAGCGAAGCGGCCTCGTGGGATTGCGGACAAAGAAGACGCGAAACCCTGACGACGCGCCACAAAAACAGCGCTTCCTTTTCGCGTTCCAGCACAGGCTCCGGTGTCAGATGCGACGGCTAGCATTCACTGAAGAGAAGGCGAAGTTTCTGAAAGAGCGTTCCATGCCGTATCAGATTTCAGAGCAGCGAAGAGAGGAATACAGAATCTGCTCGCACCAATCACGGCTCGCAAAGAAGAGGGCATTGAGCGGAAGGGGGCCCGAGCCTGTCCACCCCGTCAACCATCCTGTCCTCGACCCTGATTCCTTGATGCCCGAATTGAAGCCGAACGGTTTGTCGGCACTCTCCCTTTTCAGTGGCGGAGGCGGGATGGACTTGGGTTTTGACAGGGCCGGGTTCAGGCACCTTGCGTCCTATGAGCTGCTGCAGGTCGGCGGGCAGACTCTTTGTGCCAACAGGCCCCGGTGGAAGGTGCACGCAGGGCAGGAGTCCGGAGACGTCAGGACGGTCGACTGGGCGCCTTTGAAAGGCCGCGTGGATGTTCTCCACGGCGGCCCTCCTTGCCAACCGTTTTCAGTGGCGGGAAAACAGCAAGGCAGCAGCGATGAAAGAGACATGTGGCCGGAGTTCGTCAGGGCAGTCCTGGCTACGCGGCCAAGAGCCTTTGTAGCTGAGAATGTCCCGGGTTTGCTCGACCCCAAATTCGAAGGGTACCTGGCCCAGTCCCTTTTCGAACCGTTGAAAGCCTTCAGGATCGCCTCCTTCAGATTGAATGCCTGCGGCTTCGGCGTTCCTCAGAAACGGGTCCGAGTGTTTTTCGTCGGCTTTCGCGATGAGAAGGCATTTGCTGCATTCCGGATTCCGCAGGATACTCACACCTATCAGCATCTGGTCGGCAAAACGCCCCTGTTTGAGGCATTGCGCGCCGGCTGCCCCAAACGATGCATGGGCATCAGGGAGTCGCTCGGCCTGCCGCAGATCGGCTTCGATGCACTGTCTCCCACGCTGCGAAGCGGCTTCACCGGACCCCGCAAGACCACATCGGTCGTCAACAGCAGTGCCAGCCTGAAGCTGTGGTCTCAGCTTCAGATTTGGCCCCACGGCGTGGCGCCCAGCCGCGAGAGGGCTCATCTGTTTGTACCGGAAAACAGGCACTTCCGCCTTTCAGTCCAGGATTGTGCAACGATTCAAGGGTTCCCCGAAAGTTGGCATTTTGCGGGCGCTGTCTATCAGGTGCTGGGACAAGTCGGCAATTCGGTTTCGCCGCCGGTGGCTTACCAGGTGGCCAGGGCGGTTGCTGAGACTCTATCCTGACCTCGCCAGTTCCCGCCTGACCAACTTGCGAAGAGTCTCGGCATGGTTGCTATCAATCCGTGCCCACCCTTTGAAGTATGACTTCGGGATGTGCGGATTGTTGATCGTACTGCCTCTGAGGCAGACATACTCCAGTCTGGCCTGAAGGAACTTGAGCATTCTCTCCGGACTGTATCCTCCCTCCATATCCATGAGGCTTAAATAGCGGTCCTTTCTGTATTGCCTCTTATGCAGGCTGAGGGCATCCCTGTAGGAGTAGGCTGCCTTTTTCCCACATATGCGGTACAAATCACCCAATCCAAGCTTGCCTTTGGCGATCTTCGCCAAGTCGTAATCCGGCTGGATGTAGCTGCGTTTTTCATCAATCCAGCCACTCATCAAACGGGGAGAAGCGTAGTGGCAGTAGCGCAGGCGGCGAGCCCCTCGGGTGTAGAACCCGATCAGCCAGTGCTTGCTGGACCATCGGTCCAGATGCTCCATCCCCACATCGCGGGCAGTCGAGACAGAGCCGGTCGTGGACGACTTGAGCTCGAAGGGGATGACTTGGCCGTCCAATTCAAGATGTGCATCCGTACCGGCTCCTTCACGTTCATGGTCGAACGTCAAATTGAACAGGAGTGTGAGATCTCTTTCTCTTTTATCGTCCTGGACAGTCATCCGTCGGCCTCACTCCTGTCGTATCCGATCCGCCAGATCGATGAGCGCCCCTTCTCCGATTTCGCACTCCCACAGCACAAACACCCGCCAGCCCTTGTCCCTGAGCTGCCGGACTGCCTCCAGGTCACGCTCGATGTTCCTTCGCAGTTTGGCCTGCCAAAAGCTGCGCCGGGTCGAGGGCATCCGGGCTCTCTTGCACCCTGGGTGCTGATGCCAAAAGCACCCATGAACGAACAGCACGAACTTGTATTTCGGAAAGACCAGGTCGGGCGAGCCGGGCAGATCCCGGCGGTATAGCCTGAAGCGCAGCCCCATCGCGTGAAGAAAGGAACGCACGATCAGCTCAGGCCGCGTGTCACGAGACCGGATGCTGGACATGATCTCGCTGCGTCGCTCAGGAGTGAAGATATCGGTCATGATCCGCTTGGCTGGTTATAAAGCCCTTGACGCGCGAGTGATGCTGTCACTCCCCGCCGCAACCTCCCCCGCAGCTTCCTCCGCAGTCGGCGCCTGAACAGCCGGACAGGTCGGCCAGGCCCCAGAGCCATTCCGAGCCGCCTCCTTCGGATGAACGGCTCCTGCTCTCCTTGCCATAGCTGTGCAGGCTGGCCAGGCTGGCAGTTTGGTATCGGGTCGGGAACGGGACCGAGGGATTGAGTCGTTCGTCGTCGGCGGGAAACAGGGCCATGTTGCCTATTCGCATCAGTTGATGACCGCTCTCGTCCACCAACTCCAGGCTATGTACCGGCAGGTTGTGCTGATGCAGCAGCTCGAGCCACAGCCAGGCATATAAAAACGTGTCTGCAAAGCCGTGGTAGCCGTGAAAGAAAGGGTCGCATCCAAGCCCTGGCTTGAGCTTTCTCACGTCCTGGATCGGCTGGGATGGGCGGATCAGCCCCCGGATCGTTTGGCGTGTGACCCGGTCGACGCCGATGTGCCGGCTGAGGCATTGCTGCAAGTCGTCCAGGAAATGCACAAACTCCCCCTCCCTCTGCTTCAAGTAGCTGTCGTAGGCTTCCTGCGACTGGAACAGCGGCCCCATGGCATTCTGGACATCCGAGCTGCTTTGCCCCGGTTGCTTGGCCAAGTCGAGCATCAGGGCATTGATGCGCAGGGAAATGGGGTGCTCGCCCACTTGGTGGCGCCTTTGCACATGGGCTTCAATGAGGATTCGCAGCGAGTCCAGGTCGTGTTCAACAACCAGGATGAGGGTCTCAAAAGGAGGCTGGCCGGCGGGCGGCACCTTGGCTTCGAAATTGCCCAGAGCCTCTTTCAGGTCATCGGGCCTGCCTTCCTGGTCGAGGTAAAAGTCCGTTCCGTCGCGTGCCAGCCGCACGATGTTGCGGATCCCCTGGGCGCGAAAAGCCCGGTTGAACTGCTGCAGAATGGAGACTGCGGTGAAGGTCTCCCGTTCTTCTTTTTCCGAAGTCTTGCCGGCAGTCAAAAAGTGCAGCATCTTGCCGAAGGCCCGCGTAGGGGGGATTGGTTGGATGTTGGTCATTTGGGAGGGATCGATGGTCAAAACGGCTTTGAAAAACATGTCGTTCTCTGGAAAGTCAAACACCAACGACGGCAGAGTCGTTTCTGGTTTTGCAGACTGTTGGCATTGGCTGCAAGCCAGTATAGAAACGCTGCGATGCAGCCTCAACCCTCACAAGATCCGCACTCAGCCGGCTTGCGGGCGCCCCAGAAACGGGGATCGGGCGAACCGAAGTGTTCCTTGTACAGAGCCACCGTCTCCTGGAAGCGGGCGTTGTTGACCCGACGGTTTCCCTCGGGCGTGTGGTGGATTATGCGCCCGAAATGGCGACGGCAAAATCGCATGTAGGCGCGGGTGCACAGGATAAACTCGTGCCAGGCCAAGTCCAGATTCTGCGCCGGGGCGAGCGTTCGTCCGCTGAAGGCGATCAGGTTGAGGAATCGGATCACTTCGGCCAGAGCCTGGGAGACTTCGGATTCCCTGATGCCGCAAGCCCTCGCGATCTTGGCGTAAAGCACCGGCTGCGCCTGCAAAACCTCATCGGCCAGGCGCTCGTGAGCAACCCGCCGAGGATGCAATTTGGGTGCGGCCATCTTGCCATCAGAGTAAACCGACCGAAACCCCAAGGCAAATCACGGCCGGGATGAGGGCGTAGGCGATTCCCGCTAATAGGATCGCTTGAAGACCTCGCCCCGAGCAGGCAGGTCAGGCAGATGCCCGCTGCCAGCAAAAGCGGGCCTTGCCAGTCCTGGTGTAATCGATTCCCAGCCCATGGAGCGGAAAGCCACCCTCGAACCGAGACGGCCCGCCTCTGCGCGCGAAGGCAGCGCAAGGACGCTGATTCAGAATGACTTGGCGATGGACGTGGCAATGTTGGGGCTGTTCACGGGCTTGCTTCAAGAAGCGGCGGATCCTATCGGTTGTGATAGCATGCCTTTCTGTCGAGAAGAAGATGGCTTCGGACCAGCATCAGCGTACTCAGCTCGAAGACCTGTGCCGCGAAAAAGGGGTTTCGATCCTCTACTCCTTCGGCAGTCGTGCCCGCGAAGTGCAGCGCTGGGCAGAAGAGGGCGCAAACCTCGATCGGCACCATCCTTCCGACGTCGACATCGCTGTCCTTCCACGTCGCAATGCCCAGTGGACGGTGGCCGACAAGGTGCAGCTGGCCATCGCGCTGGAGGATCTGCTCAATGTCCCGCAGGTGGACCTGATTTCACTGCGGGATGCCGATCCTCACCTGGCCGCCGACGCCATTTGCGGTGAACGCCTCTTTGCAGAGGATTCCTATCATGCCGACGAGTACGACCTTTACGTGCTGCGGCGCGCCGGCGATCTTCTTCCCTTGCTGCGCGAGTGGCAGGCGCTGGCCCTGGAGGAGAAGGAATGAGCCCCGGCCCCATCGAAATCCGGGTGGTCACCCAGCGACTGGCGTTGATCGATGAGCTGTTGGATGAGATCCGCGCCCTTCCTCTGGAGGATCGGGCCGCATTTCTTGCAGACCGGCGAAATATTTGGGCTGCCGAATCCTGTCTTCGACGCAGCCTGGAGGCGTTGTTCGATTTGGGACGGCATCTGGTTGCCAAGGGACTGGCAAAAGGCGTCAAGGAATACAAGGCGATCGCCTCAGAGTTGGGCAATGCCGGCGTTCTGAGTGCCGCACAAGCGGAGCTGCTGCGCCAAATGGCCGGTTACCGAAACCGCATGGTCCACTTCTATCACGAAGTCACACCGGCAGAGCTGTTCGAGATTTGCACGGGTCACCTTCAGTCCATCGTTGAAATACAGAACACTTTGCGCAGCTGGCTGAAGGCGAATCCGAATCGGCTCGACGAGGAGCTTTAAAAGAAGATTCTGGCCTCTGTCCTTAGCCCGGATTTCTCATGGATTGCCGCAGCGAGGGGCCGCAAGCGCCGTCCTGGCAAGGCGTCGCGACCGAGGCCCGCGCAG
>JANQFM010001053.1 GCA_028277865.1 Acidobacteriota bacterium | reverse complement strand
TACGCCCACCAGGATCTGCCCTTTGAAAAGCTGGTGGAGCACTTGCAGGTGGAAAGGGATCTGAGCCGCAATCCGATCTTTCAAGTCTTGATGGCCCTTCAGAACCTCCCGGACAGGGCTCTGCAGCTGCCTGGGCTGAAGGTGGCGGGAGAGCCGATCGAGATGGACATGGCCCGTTTCGACCTGTCCCTCTACCTGACCCAATCCGAATCCGGCTTGGAGTGCTCCATCCTTTACGATCGCGAGATCTTCGATCGGACCACCATGCTGCGCTTGGCCGGCCAGTATGAGGCCTTGCTGGAGGCAATCGTCGAAAGGCCTTCCGCAAAGCTTGCAGAGATTCCGCTCGGGGATGCTGCTTTACGCCATCAGTTGCTGCTGGAATGGAATGATGCCTCACTGCCGATGGAGCCCAATCAAGAGTGCTTGCACCACCTGTTCGAGGCCTGGGCTGAGCGGGTTCCCGACCGGATGGGGCTGGTTTTTGGAGAGAGCCGGCTCAGCTACGGAGCCTTGAACCACTGGGCGGACGGCTTGGCAGTACTGCTGCAATCACGGGGTCTGAGCCTGGATGGCAGGGTGGGGTTGGCCCTGGTGCCTTCGCTGGAGATCGTGCTTTCCATCTTGGCCGTCCTCAAGGCGGGCGGCGCATATCTGCCCCTCAACCCCGACCTTCCCAGTCAGCGGCTGGACCTGCTCGTGGCAGAAGCCCGCCCTGCCCTGCTGCTGGGAAGCCGGTCGCTGCTGCCTCCGCTGCTGGGCCCGGGTCCGGAACGGATGGACTTGGAAAGCCTTTGGCAGCATCTGCAATCTGCTGACACGAGCTGTCCGGCGTCGACGGTCCAGCCCGAGAACCTGGCTTACGTACTCTTCACCTCGGGTTCGACGGGACGCCCCAAGGGAGTGGCCGTCGAACACCGTCAAATCGCCCACTACGTGCGTGCCGCCGCCCTGCGCCTGGAGCTGCCCCAACCGGCCAGCTACGCACTGGTGTCCACCTTCAGCGCAGATTTGGGCAACACCACCCTCTTCGGCAGCCTGGCCGGCGGCGGGACGCTTCACGTCCTCTCGCGGGAAGCAGCAGCCGACCCGGCTTCTTGGGATGCCCTGTGCAGGAATCGTCCCATCGACTGCCTGAAAATCGTGCCCTCCCACCTCACGGCACTGGACGGCGGATCGGAGCGCAATTGGACCCTGCCAGGCCGACGCCTCGTACTGGGCGGGGAATCCTGCTCGCTGCAATGGGTGCAAGATATCCAGTCGCGGCTGCCGGATTGCGAGATCTTCAATCACTATGGCCCCAGCGAAACAACCGTCGGCGTGCTGGCCGGCCGGATCGACCTGCAAGACCGAACCGTATCGGGGACTCCACCGCTGGGCCGCCCTTTGGCAGGAAGCGAGATCTACATCCTCGACTCGACTCTTCACCCTGTTCCATTGGGCGCTGCCGGAGAGCTGTGCATCGGGGGTGCGCAACTCACGCGGGGGTACCTGAACCGCCCCGCAATGACGGCAGAGAGCTTTGTTCCCAACGCCCTGAGCGGCGTTGGCGGGCAGCGGCTTTACCGCAGCGGCGACCTGGCCCGGCAAACTCAGGACGGCAGGCTGGAGTTTCTGGGCCGCATCGACACTCAGTTGAACGTGCGCGGCTTCCGTGTTGAACCGGGAGAGGTCGAGGCGGCTCTGAGCAGCTACCCCACCGTCGCCGACGCCGCTTTGGCCTCCAGTCCCGATCCTTCGGGCAATCAGCGGCTGGTGGCCTACATCGTAGGCGAGCAGGGCGTCGCACCCTCAATCGAAGAGTTGGAAGGGTTCCTCAAGGAGATGCTGCCTTCCTACATGCTGCCTTCCCTGTTCATATTCCTGGATCAGCTGCCCCTCACCCCCAACGGAAAGCTGGACCGCCAGGCCTTGCCGCAACCGGAGTCGGCTGTGCGCCAGGGGGCTGAATTCGTGGCGCCCCGCGATCACATCGAAGCCAGCCTGGCCCAGGTCTTCAGAGAGGTCTTGGCTATCGAGCGAGTCAGCGTCCACGACAATTTCTTCAACCTGGGCGGACACTCCCTGCTGGCTACCCAGGCCATCTCCAGGGTCCGCCAGGCCTTTGAACTGGAGCTTCCCCTGCGGACACTCTTCGAAGCCCCCACCGTGGCGGCGATGGCAGGGCGAATCGAAAAAGCCTCCCCCCAGGCGCCGCCTCCGCCCATCCTGCCTCTTGCCAATCGACAGATGCTGCCCCTTTCCTTCGCCCAGCAGCGCCTCTGGTTCTTGGACCGCCTCACGCCCGGCAATCCCTTTTACAACGTCCCCTTGGCCTGGCGCCTGAAGGGAGAGCTGGACTTTGCAGCCCTGCAGGGCTGCCTGACCCAGATCGTGCATCGCCACGAAGTCCTGCGCACCTGCTTCCCTGAGCAGCAGGGATCCCCTTTCCAACAGATCCTCCCTCCCGTCAAGACCTTTCCCATCCCCATAGTGGACCTGCAGGCACTCCCGGAGAACTTTCGAGATCCCGAATGCCGCCGCCTGGCCCAAGCCGAGGCTTTGCGCCCCTTCCACCTGTCAAGCGGACCCGTCATGCGCGCCGCCCTAGTCTTGGCAGGAGGCCGAGAGCCTGAGTCGGGCTCTCCAGACCAGACCCCCCCACTGCGAACCGCGAACCGCGAACCGCGAACTGATCCCTCCCCCTCCCAACT
>JANQFM010001021.1 GCA_028277865.1 Acidobacteriota bacterium | reverse complement strand
GGCCGCGGCAGTTAAGCCGCGGAAGGCCGGTCATCGGGGTTACTTTCTCTCCGATTGGCTACGGGCCGGACGGCACGGTGTGGGGCGGAGAATTCCTGGCCTGGCAAAGCGATTCGGATGCCGTCAGGCGACTGGCCCACTTTCGGACATTTCCCTTGCCCGGAGGCGAAAAAGCTGTACGAGAACCGCGCCGCAGCGCCGCGGGGCTGCTCTTTGAAATGCTGGGCGAAAAGGCTCTGGACCAGTCCGAGCCGTCTTCGCTGGCCACCTTTGCGCCGGGCGAGCGCAAGCTCTTGAAGCGGATGCTCATGCGGGGGATCAACTCTCCCCGTACCTCCGCCGCCGGACGCCTGTTCGATGCGGTCTCGGCGATCGCAGGACTGCGCCAAGTGACGCGCTTTGAAGGCCAGGCGGCCATGGAGCTGGAATTCGTCTGCGCTGCAAGCGATGGGAAGGCATACCATCTCGCCGTCCGCTCGCCGGACGGCGCTGCCGCGCCCTGGATCATTGACTGGGCGCCGATGATGCGTCAGATGCTGGCGGACGTTCGAAGCGGCCTGCCGTCCGAAACGATTTCCAGCCGCTTTCACGACGCTTTGGCCGAGGTCATCGCACAGGTTTCCCTGCGCAGCGGATACCGCCGGGTGGCCCTCAGCGGCGGCTGCTTCCAAAACAGGATCCTCACCGAAAGGAGCGTCAGGCGCCTGCAAAAGGAAGGCCTGCAGGTCTACTGGCATCAACGGGTGCCCCCCAATGACGGGGGAATTTCTTTGGGCCAGCTGGCGGCGGCGGCGCGCCAGTTATCAGAAAGTGAACGGGAAACCGGAGGCCGTAGACCGGAGACCGGCAGAAAAGATCCAGAGTCATCTTGAGCGGTCAGATTGGCATCCGGCAGGGAATGGCGGAAAATCGGATGCGCCTTGAGGAGGTGAACAGATGGGCAGAGTTTCCAGCGGCCCTCCAGGGCGCGATCCTTTTTGGGATCCTGACCGGTGGCTTCGCCGCAGAGCGGCTTCACCACCGGCTAATGTCCGGGGCTCCTTCGGAGCCCTGAAAGCCTGTTGTACAAAGGTCAGAAACCCGCTGTTTCCAGAGCCCAGTGTGTGTCAGCAGCCAGGCTCCCTGTGGATTTGTTAAGCTCAAAGGACCAATACTGCTTAAGGCCTCAAGTCCGGCTTCGGATTGAAGGCTTCAGAATCAGCCCGGAACCCGGATCCCGAGCTGGCATTCTGAGCGCCAAGGAGACGACCCATGTGCCTGGCTATTCCCGGAAAAATCACCCACATCGAAGGGGACGATCCTCTGCTGCGTTTGGCCCGGGTCAGTTTCGGCGGCGCTCAGCGCCAGGTCAACCTGGCCTATGTGCCCGAGGCCCGTGTGGGGGATTTCGTGCTGGTCCATGTGGGCTTCGCCATCAGCCGGGTGGATGAGGAAGAGGCAAAGCAGGTCTTCCGCTTCCTTGAGCAGATGGGCGAGTTGGAAGAGCTGGGCGCCCCCGCGGTAGCATCCTCGGCAGGAGATGAGCCGTGAAGTTCATCGACGAATACCGCGAGGGTGAGCCCGCCCGCAAGCTGGCCCGGCTGCTGGTGAAAAAGACCACCCGCCCTTGGACGCTGATGGAGGTGTGCGGCGGCCAGACCCACTCCATCGTCAAGTTCGGCATCGACCAAATGCTTCCCGAGCAGATCACCTTGGTCCACGGCCCCGGCTGCCCGGTCTGCGTCACTCCCCTGGAGCTGATCGAAAAAGCCATCCGCATCGCTTCGCGGCCCGAAGTGGTGTTCTGCTCCTTTGGAGACATGCTGCGTGTTCCCGGGCAGGAGCGGGATTTGCTCTCGGTCAAGGCCTCGGGAGGCGATGTCCGCATCGTCTACTCTCCGATGGATGCCCTGCAGTTGGCCCAAAAACATCCGGACCGCCAAGTGGTCTTTTTTGCCGTGGGCTTCGAAACCACCGCTCCGGCCAACGCCATGGCGGTTTACCAGGCCAACCGTCAGGGGCTCGAGAATTTTTCCGTGCTGGTCTCACACGTACTCGTCCCCCCGGCCATGGAAGCCATCCTTTCATCGCCCCACAACCGAGTGCAGGGATTCTTGGCCGCCGGTCATGTCTGCACCGTGATGGGCTTCACCGAGTACGAACCAATCGCGGCCAAATACCGGGTGCCCGTAGTGGTGACCGGGTTCGAGCCCGTGGACATCCTGCAGGGCGTCTACATGTGCGTTTCGCAGCTGGAAGAGGGACGGGCGGAGGTCGAAAACCAGTACACCCGTTCCGTGACCCGTCCCGGCAACCGCCCGGCCCAGGATCTGATCCGCCAGGTCTTTCGCATCGTCCCCCGCAAGTGGCGGGGCGTGGGGGAGATTCCCAAAAGCGGACTGGGCCTGCGCGGGCCTTACAAGGCCTTCGATGCCGAAACCCGCTTCCAAGTCGAGGAGCAGCAGCTTGAGGAGCCGCCCGAATGCATCAGCGGATTGATTTTGCAGGGCATCAAAAAGCCCCACCAGTGCCAGGCCTTTGGCACCCGATGCACTCCCGAGCGTCCGCTGGGCGCCACCATGGTTTCCTCCGAAGGCGCCTGCGCCGCCTACTACCGTTATCGTAAATACGAACAGAAACGCGGCGAAAAGGAGAGGCTGCAAGCATGAAATCCCTCCTCTGCCGCCCCGCGCCCTCTGCGCCTCTGCGTGAAACCCCCTCTGGAAAGGATCACCACCGTGCCTCAAAAACCCTCCTTTGACCTTTCCTGCCCCTTGCCCATCCGCGACTACCCCCAAGTTCTGATGGCCCATGGCGGCGGAGGCCGGCTGATGCACGACTTGATTGAGAAGATGCTGCTGCCTTCCATCGCCGGCCCCTTGCTCAAGCAACGCCACGACGGCGCAGTCTTTGAAATGGCGGGGGCTCGGCTGGCCTTCACCACCGATTCGTTCGTGGTGCGCCCTCTGTTTTTTCCGGGGGGTGACATCGGCAGCTTGGCCATCCACGGCACCGTCAACGACCTGGCCATGTGCGGCGCACGGCCCCTTTACCTGAGCACTGCGCTGATCCTGGAGGAAGGCCTGCCCATGGAGACCCTCTGGAAAGTGGTTCAATCCATGCAGCAGGCGGCCTTGGAGGCGGGGGTCCAGCTCGCCACCGGAGACACCAAGGTGGTGGACCGGGGCAAGGGGGACGGGATTTTCATCAATACGTCCGGCCTCGGCATCCTGGAGCATTCGCTGTCCATTCAGCCTGACCAAGTCCGTGCGGGCCATGCCGTGGTGTTGAGCGGAGACCTGGGGCGCCACGGAATGGCTGTCATGAATGAGCGGGAGGGATTGGCCTTGGAGAGCGAGATCATCAGCGATTCCGCACCCCTGGCTGCCCCCGTGCTGGACCTGCTGGGCAAGGGCATCCAAGTCCGCTGCCTGCGCGATTTGACGCGGGGCGGACTTGCCTCGGCCTTGATCGAGATCGCCGAAGCATCCCGAACCGGGATCGAAATCGAGGAAAAGCGCATTCCGGTGCTGGAGGAGGTCCGGGGCGCCTGCGAGATCCTGGGGCTGGACCCGCTTTACGTAGCCAACGAGGGCCGATTCGTGGCCTTCGTCCCCGAGAAGGAGTGCGAAAAGGCCATCCAAATCCTGCGCACTCACGAAGACTGCAAAGGGGCTTGCAGGATCGGCGGGGTCAGCTCGGCGGGTCCAGGACTGGTCCGCATGAAGAGCACCATTGGGATCAGCCGTATCGTCGACATGCTCAGCGGCGAGCAGTTGCCCCGGATTTGCTGAAGAGGAGAATCCGCACTTCAAGGATCGGTGAAGACGTCGTGGAGGGATGCGGCGGTCAGGGCACGCTCCAGCCAGTGGTCCAGGACTGGTCCGCATGAAGAGCACCATTGGGATCAGCCGTATCGTCGACATGCTCAGCGGCGAGCAGTTGCCCCGGA
>JANQFM010001105.1 GCA_028277865.1 Acidobacteriota bacterium | reverse complement strand
CGCCCTTTGCGCAGGGAACATCGCCCCACCGAGGCAAGCTCGGGGGTGGCGCATTGTGCCTTTGGCCCGGCTCTGGTTTCCAAACACGGCCCGACCGGGACGAGCCCGGCACGTGGCCTCATATTCTCCGCGCCAGTATTTCCTTAAGTGAGCAGAATTGCAGTTAGTTAGTTTAGGGCACAGAGCGGCGCGGGGGATTTCGCGCAAGGACGCAAAGACGCAAAGACGCAAAGACCATCGGCAGTGGTCTATTCTGCGTGTTGCTATAATTTGGATGGAACAAGGAACAGGGGACACGGAACAAGGAAGAGGGCCGGAAGGCCGGGATTTCTGCATCTTCCATTTCTTCCCTGTTCCGTGTTCCTTGTTCCCTGTTCCACTTGAAATTAGACCAGTACCAGACCGTAGAAAGAAGCCCAATTCCAACAGGCTCTTCCGCTACTTTGCGTTCTTTGCGGCTTTGCGCGAAACATCCAGGGGCAGGGCACTGACATCGTCGTGGCGCAACCGCCGGGTTCCCGTGCGGTCGATGCGCATGGTCAGACGGCAGGCGGGATCGGGGCAGACGACCCGGCTGTCGGTTTCCAGCCAATCGGCCGGATGGTTGAGCCGCTGCTTGGCAGGCAAAAGAGGAAGGGTGGCCTGAAGGGCATACAGGCAAAAATCGGCCCCCTGGGGCATGGAAAGCTTGCCGCTGCGCAGATAGAAGCGATCTCCCACTTCCATGGCGCAGGTACAGTTGCCTTCGATCGATTCCACTATGACCTGCAAATCGTAAAGTTCGAATAAATCTTCTGAATCCATGGCTTGGCGTCCTTTTGCGCCCTTGTTCACAAGCTCACGACCCCGCTTCGCTGGAAGGCCCGAAAGCCATTCGTCAAGCGGAACGGGTGTCCAGAGTCGCCACCGGCCCCAGGTTGAGGTCTGCCATCACTTCGCGGGCTAGGGCTTCCAGATCTTCCTCTGGCCATGGCGGGCGGGCAATTTCCCGCACCTCTGACGGCAGGCCGGCTTGCAGCGATTGGAGGACTTCGCGAGCCTGGATGCTCGCTTCGCTATCCAGTTTTGGGTGAGCCATGATGAACTGGAGCAGTTGCCAGGCTTTTTCCTTGCGGCCCTTCTGGTCCAAGAGCTGGGCCAATCCCATCAAGGCCAGCAGTGCTGTCGGCACAGCCTGAATGGCGGATGCCGTTCGAAGGGCCTCGCCGAAGTATTGCCCCGATTTTTGGAACTCCCCCAGCGCGAAGGTGATGCGCCCCAGATTGGCAAGGGAGCGTGCGGTGGCGTCCTGGTAGCCGATTTGACGAAAAAGAGACAGGGCGCGCTGCTGAAAATCCCTGGCCTTTTCAAGCTGGGCGGACTCTTCAAAGGCAATGCCCAGGCCGTTGAGGCAAAAGGCCATTCCTTTTCGGTCGCCCAGGCGGGTATAGATCTCCAGCCCCTCCTGGAACATCCGGATCGCCTCCAGGAAGGTCTGCTTGAACATGGCCATGTTGCCCAGATTATTCAGGCAGCGGGCAATGCCGTCCTGCGCGCCGACCTCTTGATAAATGACCAAGCTTTGGTTGAAGAGGCGTCGCGAATCCTCGTGGTTGCCGCGGACTGCGGCGATGCGTCCCCGCAAGTTCATGGCATTGGCTGTGCCGATGCGGTCACCCAGGGCCCTGAACCGTCCCGCGCTCTCCTTGGACATCTGTGCAGCCTGATCGAACTCGCCCCGGTGAAAGCAGATCTCGCCCAGGTTGGAGAGGGTGAAAGCGATTTCGTGGTGCTCCTCCGACTGGCGGAAGACCTCCAGGCACTCCTCCAGCATACGGCGCGCCTCATCGAAACGGCCCGACAGAATGAAGAACCTTCCCTGGCGGGCGACGATTCGCGCCCACAGGCGGGTTTCCTTTTGCTTGGAAAGGGATTGCAGGGTTGAACTGAAGATCTCGCCCATTTCCAGAATCCGGCTGGTCAGCAGGCAAAATCGATAAATGCCTTCCAGGCTTTGATCCACCCGCTCCCAATGGCGCCGCTTGACCGCCCAGTTCCACGCTGACCGGATGTTTTCCATCTCGGGGTGAATGGCTTCCAGCGCCTGCTGCTGCCTGTCGCCGCGCAGATTCTCTCCGCGATGGACCAGGAACTCCAGGTAATAGCGGCTGTGCCGGTCCCGAATGGCCCTGTTCTTCTCATCGCCTTTCGCCAACAACTCGGAGGCGAACTGGCGCAGCATCTCGTGCATGACAAAGCGCGAGGAGGCCGCTTTTGCCAGCAGTGACTTGTTGACCAAGTCGAGGAGCAAGGGCAGTGAGGCATTGGCCACCCGTTCAGCCGCCTGGCGGTCAAAGCCTCCCTGGAAAACCGACAGGCGCTGGAATGCCTCCCGTTCCCGATCGCCGAGCAATTGAGCCGAGGATGTGAAGACGGCCCGCAGGCTGCGGTGCCTTTCGGGAAGGTTGCGCAGATCGCTGGAAAGGAAGTCCAAGTTGTCGCGGATCTCGCGGCAGATCTCGGAGCAGGAAAGGATCCGCATCCAGTTGGCGGCCAATTCGATTCCCAGGGGCAGCCCGTTGACCAGCCGGCAGATCTCCACTACATCGCTCAGGTTGTCGGCGGTGAGGGAGAAGCCGCTGCGGGCGCGCCGTGCGGCTTCCTGAAAGAGCTGCACGGCGCTGAAGTCCTCGGGATGCACGTCCACCGAGTCCTCGGGTACGTCCAGGCCTGCCACTTCCATCAGCCATTCACCCTGCAGGTTGAGGCCTTCGCGGCTGGTGATGAGGATCTTCACATCCGGCGCCGAGGTCAGTATGGCGGCCACCAAGTCGGCCCGCTCCACGATGTGCTCGAAGTTGTCCAGCACCATCAGCATTCGGCTTGTTGCCAGGTAATTGAGCAGTTGTGTTTCGGGGTCGCCTTGCGGGTCCAGGGCGATTTGCAGTCCGTCGGCAATGGTCGAGGTGGCCAGGGCGGGCGTGGCAGCGGCCAGGGACACGAAATGGACGGGGCCGGAACGAGGCCGCCCCGATTGCTGTCGGGCCGCTTCCAAGGCCAGCCGGGTCTTGCCGATTCCCCCGGGCCCCACCAGAGTCAACAGCCGGCAATTCGGATCCTCCAGGTGCTCTTCGATGTCGGCCAAGTCGGATTGGCGCCCCACGAAAGGGGTGGTGGGAAAGGGCAATCGGATGGGCGCGGAGCGGGATGGGGCCGTTTGTTCGGGTCCGGATGATTGCCTTGCTTCGAATTCCGGCTCAGAATCCGCCTTCGGCTCAGTGGCTGCCGGTCCGCCCACACGGCCTTTGCGAATGGCTTGAAAGAGTTCAGTGGTCTCAGGTTCGGGGGTCACCTGCAACTGGTCTTCCAGCACCTCTGCGCACTTTTCGTACTGCCGGACGGCCGCGCTGCGCTGGCCTGATTCGGCGTACAGACGCATCAAGCGCCGGTGTACTTTCTCAGCCAGAGGATCCAGGCTGAGCAGGCGGTGGACGGCTTGGATGGCGCTGCTGTATTCACCTTGCTCACGGCGCCCTTCAATCAGCTGCTGCAGGGCACTGGACAGCTCTTGGCGCAAGCGCTCGCTTTGCCAAAACTGCCATTCGTCGAAGGGTTCGCTGTCAGGCAGGGTGAGGCCGGCCAGAAAATCGCCCCGGTAAAGCTCCGCCGCCTGTGAGAGCGACTCCAAGATGGTTTGGCCGCCTTCCCCCGAGGACCGGTTCAAGAGGTCTTCGAAGCGACGCACGTCCACCCAGACCTCATCCCCCAATTCGAGCCCGATGGTCTTGCGGTCAGTGGCCAGGAATCGGCCCTCAAAGGCCTTAGTCAGATCGAGCAGGGCGCGTCGCAAGGAGGCCAGGGCGCGGCCCCGGTCCATGTCGGGCCACAGCAAGGCGGCCAGGGCGCCGCGGTCTTCCGGTTGGCCGCTGACGGCCAGATAGGCCAGCAAAGCCAGGGACTTGCGACGCTCCACCTGCACAGGCTTGCCGTCGCACTCCAGATGAGGCGAGCCAAGCAAACTGACGCGCAACCCTGACAAGCGATTCACTCCTGCATGGATGGTTGACCGTCTGCCCTGCAACGACAGAAATCGATTATTTCAGAAAAAAAAATGCGCTGCAACGGTCCCCGCAACGCTTTATGCAACGGTTCCGAAACGGTCGGTCCTTAAACTGCGGGCTGTATCGAACGGAAATTTCGAGTCTGGAGGTGAGAGAATGTGCTACACAAAGACCAAGACACAGCATTTGACCTTTAAGCTCTTCTGGCCAAGCTGCCTTCTGATCCTTTGCTTCTCCCTCGGACTGGGGAGTGCCTTTGCTGAATCATTAACCCTTCCCCAAGGATGGTCCGGCAAAGCCTCCTCAGTCCTCCTCGATCGATTGCAGGTTGCGCCTTCCAAAGGCGATCCGGAACTCATTCCCGTAATCGTGCGTCTGTCGCCGCGATCCTTCGCTGTCAACGCGGACCAACTCCCCATCGACAGCCGTCTGGAGTCGATTCACTCCTACAGTGCACGGCTGACGGCCGGGCAGATCGAGCAGTTGATGGATTCGGATCAGGTCGAGTACTTGACCGTCGATCCCCGCGTGCAGGCGAGCAGCGGGGCGATGGATGCGGATTCCTGGGATGAGAGGAACCCTTTTTTGGCGGCGATCGGTGCCGATCGCCTGCGGCAAATGGGTCTGGACGGCCGCAACGTGACGGTGGCTGTCTTCGATTCCGGCATCAGCGCCCACCCTTCCCTGGACGGCTCGCGCATCCGGGCTGCCGTCGATTTCACCTCGGGCATCCCCGAGCTGCTCCCGGCACCGGCATTGGGTGAAGTCCGTGATCCCTATGGGCACGGAACCCATGTAGCCGGAATCATCGGCGCGTCCAATCTGGGGGTGGCGCCTGGAGTCGATCTCGTGGATATCCGGGTCATCGGAGAGGACGGGTCGGGCTTGACCTCCCATGTGATCCAAGCCATCGACTGGGTGATCGAGAACAAGGACGAGTACGGCATCCGAGTGGCCAACTTTTCAATCGGCCATCCTCCGGTGGAGTCCTGTGAGCAATCGCCCCTTTGCCGGGCCGCCGGACGTTTGGTGGAAGCCGGAATCCTGGTGGTCGCCTCGGCCGGAAACCTGGGCCGGGCCGAAGATCATCCCCGCATCTTCGGAGCCATCGGAGTGCCTGGCAATTCCCCCGAAGTCATCACCGTCTATCCCCTCAACACGCGCGGCACCGCATCGCATGACGACGACATCGCCACCAGCTACGGTTCGCGCGGACCCACCTACATCGACCACCACTTCAAGCCGGACCTGGCAGCCCCGGGCAACCGGATCCACTCCTTGCTGGCCGAGGGCAGCGTCCTGGCAGAGCGGTACCCCGAGCAGATCCTGGACGCCGAAACCCTTTCCCTGAGCGGTGCCAGCATGGCCACGCCCTTCGTGACCGGCACTGCGGCGCTGATGCTGCAAGTCAATCCCGAGCTGCATCCCCACCAGATCAAGGCCATCCTGCTGGCCAGCGCCGTCAAGCTGACAGAGCCTCTGATGCTGGAGCAGGGAAATGGGCTGCTCAACTCCTTCACCGCAGTCCAGATGGCCCTGGCTTCGCGCGGGGATGCCCAGCGCAGGGGAGCCATCCCCTTTTGGATGCTGGAGGGAGAAATCGTCATGGCCGGGGGTGCCTTCGTTGTGGGCGACCGCATCCTCTACGGCACCCGGATGGAGCTTCCCGAGGAGCCTTTTTGGGGCGACGGCTTGGACTGGAGCGAAGTGCTGCAGCGTGAACTCCTGAGCCGGGGCGATTCCTTTAACTGGACGGATTCGTTCAACTGGACCGACTCGTTCAACTGGACCGACTCCTTCAACTGGACCGACTCGTTCAACTGGACCGACTCCTTCAACTGGACCGACTCCTTCAACTGGACCGATTCGTTCAATTGGACCGATTCGTTCAACTGGACGGATTCGTTCAACTGGACCGACTCGGTCAACTGGACCGATTCGTTCAACTGGACCGATTCGTTCAACTGGACGGATTCGTTCAACTGGACGGATTCGTTCAACTGGACCGACTCGGTCAACTGGACCGATTCGTTCAACTGGACCGACTCGTTCAACTGGACGGACGGAGTCTTTCGCGGCGACGATTAAGGGCCGTCGCCGCAACTCGGAGCGTCCTCGCCCAAGGCAAGCCGCAAGGCGCGAATCTCACCTCCGCGACGAACGGCTTGAGGGCACTTGGGCCTGGAGGGCGCCTTACCCCCGACCCGCCAGAGGCATCAGCTACCGATGCCTTTGGCGGGTTTGCTTTTCTTAGGGACGCTGCAGACGAATTCTCCCCGGAAACCGGAGGCCGACAGAACGGGAGAGGAGCAAACGATGTGCCAACCGAGCCCGGCATCCAGCCTTCAGGCCCTGGTTCCCGACTCTGGAGTCCTCTGCCGGTTTTCGGTCTCCGGTTTCCGGTCTCCTTGATGGATACTTCGCTGCATTCACAGAACGGCAGCAAAACTGACTACTGCCCTAATGCTCGCTGACCAAATGGACATCGATCGCCTGGGTGCCTTCGCCGCTGCGGGCCTGGGCGATTTCGAACTCGAAGAGGCAATTGCGGTTGGGCAGTCTTTGGGTGGGAAAGTCGCGTACCTGGGAGTCGTGAAAGTAAACCGTCTCGTAGGGCGAGTCCGGATGGCGGGAATCGGTCAGCCACAGGCCGGCCGCCACCTTCTGGATCATGCGCATGAAGCCATAGCCCTTTTCGGGCTCGTGCCAGTAGCACCAGCCCCTGGCCCGCGATCCGACCTCTCCCCATTCCACCTGGGGATGGCCGTTGATGCCGGAACGGGTGGGGATCAGGTTGGGAATCAGGTAGCCCGACATGAAAAGGTCGGCTTCGCGCCGCAAGGCGGAGGATACGTTGTCCAGCGCCACCACTTCCACCCGGCAGCCCTTGTTCTGCAGCGCCTGCACCACCCGCACGAAGTCGCCGTCGCCGCTGGCGATCAGGACCCGGTCCAGCTTGGCCGACTGCAGCAGGGCGTCCACCGCCAAGTCCAGATCCGAATTGGCCTTGCCAAAACGCTTGCCCGACTCGTCGGTATACCACTTGACATCCTTGACGATCACCTTGTAGCCCAGATCGCGCAGCGCTGAATGGAAGCTGCTTTGGCCTCGTTCATAGGCCTTATCCGTGCGGGCCCGTTCAGGATCGTAGGAGACGTAAGCGTTCAGGCGCACCGGTTCGGCGAAGTCACGACAGGCAAACTCGCGCAAGACATCATAGCGAAGGCGCTGCCCCCCATTGCGATAGAGATTGGCCGCATCGACGTAAACGCCTACTTTTGTTCCAGTTCCGCTTGTAATCATCTTCTCGCCCTGACTGCCTCGGCTTCCCGTCCCCCGTTTCGCTTCAGCCCCGATATCGTATCAAAGAAAGAGCGCTGGATGTTAATAACGATTGGAATCACCCCGTTCATTACCCGAAGGTCGAAATGATAGTATCGCTTCGCGCAAAGGAAGAGAAGGGAACCCGCTTTTCGTGCCTATCGCGGATCCGCCTTATTCCGATAGAGTTTGATTAGAATAGAAAGAGTCCTGGACACGCACCGAGCAATCGGAGGCGATTTTTCCCGGAGGCAAGGCCATGCTCCCGACCTGGATGTTGACCTGCCTGTCCCTGCTGATGATGGCTGGCGGCGGCTATGGGGCCGCCGAGGACGAACGCTCCGCCCATTTCAGCGCCCGCCGCGACATGGTTTTGGTGCGCGCCACGGTGACGGACATGCTGGGACAGCCCATAGTCGGCTTGAATCGCCAGGACTTCCGAATCTTCGACAACCAAATCGAACAGGACATCGAGCACTTCACTTCCGGCGGCGCCGCCATCAGCGTCGGATTCATCCTTGACACCAGCGGCTCGATGGAGTTGGCCCTCCCCGGCGCCCGCCGGGCCATCGGCCAATTCCTGCAGGATTCCCACCCCCTGGACGAGTACTTCCTGATCGCCTTCAACGACCGGATTAGGCTGCTCGAGGATCTGACTTCACTCCCTCAAGAGATTGTCAGCCAAGCCGCTGTAACAAGCGCCAGCGGGCAAACCGCCCTCTTTGACGCCCTCTACCTGGGCCTGGAAAAAATGCGTCAGGCCAACAACCTCCGCAAGACCCTGATTGTCATCACGGACACCGAAGATAACTTCAGCCGTTATACGCCGGGAGAAATTCGCGAATTCCTGCTCGAATCGGACGTTCAGCTTTACCTGTTGGGAGAGCGCCGCGCCTTGTCACTGGAGGCCTATGACACCCCTTGGAAGGCTCTGGTCAAAAGGCTGCTTTTGGAAACGGTCCAACAGTCGGGAGGCCGCTCCTTTTTTCCCCGCAGCCCCAGCCAACTGGAGTATTTCTGCTCCCTTATCCACCAGGAATTGCGCAGCCAATACCTGCTCGGATATACGCCCAGCAATCCGTCATCGGACAGCAAGTGGCGCAAAATCAAGCTGCAGCTACGCCCGCTGGAAAGCTTCCCCCGCCTCAGCCTGCGCTACAAGCGCGGCTACTTTCCCTCCCTCCGCTAGTGGGGTGTCTCTGAAGTTCGTTATCACAGTCGGCGAGCCATAATTGTCGCTGGCAAGGCGCGCCGACGCAGCAATATCGTGAATCTTTCGAGGAGGCGCAACGCAGCCAGCGGCGATTAGGGCCGCCGAATGTGGTGAGGAACTTCT